>NZ_JCACCM010000082.1:0-33160 GCF_059501405.1 Myxacorys sp. | reverse complement strand
GTTCAAGGATTATCGTACTTAATTTCGAATATTCCCGGTTAAGTTGACGATACCCCGTACACTACTCCATGTTCATTCCCGCTGTACTGAAATTGCGCCATCTCGATCGCGCTTGCATACCGATGAGCCAGCACCGTATCGTCAAAGCCGATGTACCCGTTCGCGGTTCCCATAAGTCGCGGCGAAACTTGTTCCCAGAGCAATCGTGGCGTTAACGTCTCGCCGCGCAAATAGCGATTGATTTCGTCATGGCTCACGCCTTTCAAATGCTCCGCTCAGGTCGTGAGTGTGTAATTCACCGGACTGCTGAGCAGATATTGGCACTCATCCAGTTTTGTGATGCTCATGACGCCACTCCTCATTCACTGCCTTTTACTTTACCGCCTCCCGCTTGCGTAAGTCCTGACCCTGAAAAAGCCCACCAAAGGCATGATTCAGAAAGCCAAAACCTGTGGGCTATATCACCATCAAATCATGGGATGTTCCTATCCTAAAATTGCGATCGTTACCGTTCAAGACATCATCGAAAATGGTGGGCGGTTGAATGTGCCCCTCAGCTTAGAAGTCCTCAAGTCTGCCCAACGCAAAACTCACGAAGAGAACGAGTTAGTGATCTTTGCAAACGCGATGAACGAAGCAGTGTAGAACCGCCGCATTGCGATCGAAATCAATTCCGTAGCAGGTGAGCGCTTCGTAAAGTGAAGCTCCAGAGGTCATAACTCGTACTTGAGCAAGAGGAAACCCCACTTGCATCTAGCTAGCCTAGGCGTCAAATACTATCAAGTGGTGACACTATGGCCGATACCAGCGTTAAAAAAGTAGATGCCCATTCTTCGCCAACAGGCGAAATGGGTCAGAAATATCTTGCCTCCGGTAAAAGTGTCTCAATGCGACTTTGGGAAAACGAAGACCCTTCAAACGAAGTCAAACCTTCGACAACACGAGATTACGAAACCGTCGGCTACGTGATTAATGGAAAAGCTGAACTCCATCTCGAAGGGCAAATGGTTCTGCTAGAGCCTGGAAATTCTTGGGTCGTGCCTAAAGGTGCATCTCACACCTACAAAATCTTAGAGTCGTTTACCGCCGTAGAAGCGACGAGTCCACCTGCGCAAGTACACGGGCGCGACGAATAATTTGTCTACAGCAACGTGTCCTACTCTGCACGTTAAGCTCTACAAGAAGTTAAGCTCTACAAGTCAAGCAAGGAACGGATGAAAGCAAGGAAAACAGTTTGGCAATCTGTAGTACAGATATTTTGCTCGGCAAGGTTAAAGTACACTAGTTTACCAACACTAACTTTAGACTTTCATCCGCTCCTTCAACAATTCCATCTTGCCCCATCCCATTACTTGAAAGGACAAATTAGAGCCGTCGATTAATTTGCTTATAATAAAAAACAAGCATGTAAGCCTTTGAATCCACAATCCAGTCTGCGTTTATTACTGACTCTGCCCAAGAAAAAGGCTTCTGCGATCGCTGTTAAATCTAACCTCTGCTTAATCTCTGTTAGCGAAGAATAGTCATGCTTCGACAAAGCTCCTAAGCGTGCCAATCTTGTTACTCTTCTTATTGTTTTTTACGTTCGTAAAACTACTCGTACATCGATTCTTCTAATTCTGCCAACTGTTCAGAATCATTGCTCTTGGTTTTGCCAAGGGTTAACTAACTTGAAAAGCGGAATATACGGAATATAAAAGTCACTCATCTCCTCAAAGAAAGCTCCTACTAAACACGAAGTGAAACTCTATCCTTGGATAAGTTGATCTCTCTCTTAGGAAGCTACATTTGTAAACTGTAATAAATAATTATGAGAAGTATAAAGTAACAGTAAAGCAATAAGGTACATGCAAGGCAGTCTAGCTACGCCGTTAAAGACGCGGGAACTTATTCCAGCTACAACCCAGGCGCAAATCCAAAATCCATACTACGAAGCGGAAAAAAGCTTCGGTGCGTTAATTGAGCTTGAAGATCTCGACCAGCAGCTTGATCACCCTATTGCTCAAATCAGCGATTTTGAAACAACGCTTAACCAGGCGTTGACAGAAGCCTATCAAACGCCACAGAGTTCGGACGATGCCCATTGGTTTCTTCAACGAGTGTTGTACCGAATCAATCGACTCAATCTTTTTTGGTATGACGATCTAAGCCATTACACTAATGAGCGATCGCTGTATCTGCAAAAGATTCGGAATCAGATTGAAGCTGCTTGGCAAGAGTGGGAACTGTCTCACGTCGATGCCGAGAGTTACAAGTCACTTGACTTTAAGCAAGCGTTGAGCGATCGCTACGAAGCCGATCTCAATCCTGCCCTGTCTGACGATGCGATCTATCTCAGAGAACGCTTGTCATTTGAGGGATATCGTTATTTGATCGCGATCGCATCATTTGATGGACTGATCGAATCGAGTCGGCTCACCCGGATTTTGGGTGGGGCAGCCAACGAAGTACAGGCAACCCTTACCAGGGTGCTGATCGAGGAATATGGCAATGGTCGTCTGTCTCGAAAGCACTCTACATTTTTCGCGCTGATGATGACCGAACTCGGCTTAAACACGCAGCCCGAAGCCTATATTGATCTCGTTCCCTGGCAGGTTCTTGCCAGCACAAATCACAACTTCCTACTCACCGAGTGCAAGCGTCACTTCCTGCGCTACAACGGGGGTTTAGCTTACTTTGAAGTTGCTGGGCCTTCTGCCTACCGCAACTATCTCGCTGCCGCTCAGCGCCTCGGCCTCTCCGATGATGCTATGGGATATTGGGAACTCCACATCCGCGAAGACGAGCGACACGGACGCTGGATGGTTGAAAATGTGACGCTGCCGCTAGTGGACATGTATCCCAACGAAGCGTGGCAACTGGTATTGGGCTACGACCAAGAAAAGATCATGGGCGAACGTGCGAGCGAGGCAGTCGTGGTGCGGCTGCGTCAATGGGAAGCTGAGCCGCTGCCTGTGGTTTCTCCTTAAAGCGAGCTTGACTTTAAGCAAGCTCTGACGGGTGCAACGCATAATTTATGGGATGACTCTATGACACTCACTGGATCTCGCGTGCGGCGATCGCACGTCCCTTCTCAGGGCTTACCTGATGTAACTCCTGCTTACTCTCAGCAAGAAGTATTCTTCTGTCCTGAAGAATCTCATTTCTATTCTCATTGTTTAGAGCGGTTAGTATTCAATCGCTATCGTGATTCCAACAGCATTATCGAATTTGGCTCTGGTGATGGTAGTCCTGTTATTAATGCGTTGATACGAAGCCAGTTTAACGGAACGATTCAGGGCTACGAGCTAAATCCTTCTGCTTCTCAAGTTGCTCGTTCTAGAGTCTCCCAGTGTGAACTAGACCAGAAATATGTTGTTCACAATCGGTCGTTTTTTGACGCTGATGTTCCCAATGCGGATTGTTTGATTGCCAATCCACCTTACTTGCCTGCCCCAGATAACGACATCTGTATGCCTCTGTTGCATGGTGGCGACGATGGCGCAACGATCACAAACAAACTTCTAACGTTAGATTGTCCCAACGTCATGGTGCTGATCTCTAGCTATTCAAACCCAGTGGAGACCATTGAACAGGGACTGGATCACGGATACGCAGTTGCAGATTTTATGGTGACGCCGCTTCAGTTTGGTTACTATAGTTCTGAGCCAAAGGTGAGAAACTGCATTTCAAAACTGCGTCAAAATCAACAAGCATTCTATTCTCAGAACATCTATTTTCTGGCTGGCGTTCTGTTTACAAAGCAGGAACTTGGTGCGATCGATATCTCTAACGAGTTGATCAAAGTGATGACTGCTTTGTGATGTTTTACCAATGTTTCTATCATGGCAACTGTTGATATCCTCATTCCTACTTACAATCGTCCAGCCGCGTTAGCGGTAACGTTGACGAGTTTGATCGCTCAAACATACAAGGATTTTAGAGTCATCATCTCGGATCAGACTGAAAGTAGGGATACAGAGAGTGAGGATGGAGGAGTGATCGCTGCCGGAGAGGTGCAAGCGGTACTGCGAGTATTACGTTCCAGCCTTGGAGGCGTCTCTGACCCAGTTCAAACCCATCGGCACTTGCCGCGACGAGGCATGGCAGAGCATCGTCAATTTTTGCTTGATCAAGCCACTGCCCCCTACGCTCTCTTTCTAGATGACGATTTGATTCTAGAATCTTATGTCGTTGAGCAGATGCTGACCGCAATTCAGGATGAAGAGTGCGGTTTTGTGGGGAGCGGCTTGATTGGGTTGAGCTTTCTGAATGACGTACGCCCTGATCAGCAAGCGATTGAATTTTGGGAAGGCTCTGTTCGACCCGAATCCTTGCATCCCGGAATGCCGCAGTGGGAGCGCTGGAAGCTTCACAATGCGGCAAATCTCTATCACATTCAGCAAAATCTCGCCCTCACGCCCCAGAACACTCGTAAGTATCGAGTGGCTTGGGTCGGAGGGTGCGTTCTATATGACGTGGCAAAACTTCGTAGTGTGGGAGGGTTCAGCTTCTGGCGTGATCTTCCTGAAAACCACTGTGGCGAAGATGTGTTAGCGCAACAGCGAGTGATGGCGCAATATGGAGGATGTGGTATTCTTCCGTCGGGAGTTTATCACCAAGAATTGGAGACGACAATCTACGATCGCAGCAACAATGCACCCGTAATGCTTCCCTTAGCAACCTAATACCAGCAAACAAAAATTACCCATAACAAGAATGGCTGCTTCAGGATTGAGGCAGCCGTTCTTGTCATCGAGTGGAAGGATTCATAATCAATCCTGATTACCAATCCTTAGCAATTTAGAATCCGCCGAAGTTATAACCAACCCCTACCCGAATTCCGACAGCCGCTTGTCCTGTTACAGAAGCGTTGACGGCTGCTGTTGCAGTAAATTGAGGCGAGATAGGCACATCAACACCACCTGTTAATAGTAAAGCAACATCTCCACCATCACCCGTTGAAACGGCTGCTCCAATTCCAACAAAAGGAGCGATCGGAACACCTAGCGCACCTCCTACTGGGCCTGCTGGGCCTGCGCCAAAGTTAAAGTCATAGGTGATGGGCAGCAAAATAGTCACATCATCCGAAAACTGAACCGATGGGCGAGCGGAGAAAGAACGAGTCAAGCCAATCTTACTAAAGAGTTCAAAACTGGTCTCGCCCAGCGCTGTATCACCATCACCAACACCAACGTTAGCGCCAATACCCACATAGCTAGAACCAGAACGAGTAGCGCGACCCGGTGTGATTGGTGGTATCAGGTTGTTGTTTGGAGTTGTGGTATCCGGTGTTGTACCTGGAGTGAATTGGGGTGTTACAGGCGTGGTTGAATCCGGTGTGGTCGTTCCAGGTGTTGTCCCAGGCGTGGTTGAATCTGGTGTAGTCGTTCCAGGTGTGGTTGAATCCGGTGTGGTTGAATCCGGTGTGGTTGGAGATTGAAATTGCGGCGTTGTGGTACTTGGTTGAGTTCCACCAGGCGAGATAATGGTTGGACTGGTCCTGTTTGGAGTAATACCACCCGGAACAGTATCAGGAACGGTAGATGGATTCCGCGTTCCTGGTGTGGTCGCAGGAACACTTGGAACAGCATTCGGATCGGTAGTACCGGGACTCGTTGCACCCGGATCAATACGCGGAACCGTATCAGGAACGGTAGATGGGTTGCGTGTACCAGGCGTAGTCGGTGAACCCGATGAACCACCACTAGACTGTGCCAATAAAATTGCTTCGGGAGCTTGGCTTAATAGTGCTGATGCTTTTGTGACCGAGTGACCTGGAATAGGAGCCGCAACTTTAGCAGAGGTCTGTAGTGTAGTTCCTTCTAAATATGAAGCGTTTGAGTCTGCCCGTGTAACTTGATTAGATAAAGCAGAAGTCGCGTCTGTGGTGTCTGGTTCTTCTGCTTGCGCTTTGACAGTTCCAGCAAAAACCGTAAGCATCGCGATGCTTAGCGGTAGAAGGATTTTTTTATTAACTAGGTTCAGGGTCATAGGTTCTGCTAACGTCCGAAGCGTTGTGCGCTTGTGGGTAATGAAGACAGGCAATAAATCGCAGCCTTTACCTATGAGCGTAGAGCGCTCGATTTGTTGGAACCTCTCTCTAAAGAAGGAAAATTTTTAGGGAACAGGCTACAGAGTATCTCAGGATTGGTAGAATCCTTCAGAATCAAGCTTCTAGCCTTTCAATCGAGTTGCAAAGTTTTGCGATCGCGTCGGCGATAAGCTACGGGCTTTTAAGATAGCTGCTGCTAAAAATGCGTAGGATAAGATGCCCACCAGCGCTAGAACAACTGGGCTAACCCACCCCATTGCATTCCAGAGCGCATGCAGCCCAGCGGCGGTCAGATAGCCAATGGTCAGAATCACGGCACTTTGTTTCGGTTTTAAAACACTTAGCCCAATGAAATATCCCAGATAGCCGCTATACGCCATATGACCCGAAATAGACCCTAGCAAGCGAGGAATGAGGAGTTGTAGTCCCCTTAATTGATTTAGTCCTTCACCAACTTGTAGCGTCGTGTTTTGAATGATTTCTGGAACGTACTGTCCCAAGGTTTCCAGCAGCGTGAACCCAACAGCGGACGCGGCTCCTAGCAAGATACCATCCAATGGCTCCCAGATGCCAACGCGACTATTCCACGGCGCGGGCAGAAATCGTCCGATCGCAAATAGCGCGAGTAGAGGAAGCGCCTTCAGCAATTCTTCCATCAAGCCTGCACCAAAAAACATCCGGATCAGCAGCACTAAGAAGCTGATTGATTCTCCGTCTTCTGGCACATGTCCGGGCAAGACTTGTCGAAACAGCCAGATCGACAGGGGTAAAACCGGACTTCTGAGCAGAGCAATCGTGCCTAATGCCGCCGCAACCGGAACCCACCACGGTTTGTGCTTGCCGCAGAGTTGATAGACAAAATAGTAAGCGGCTAGGGCTAAATATCCAGCAATTAGCAGATTGAAGACGATCGCCTGTCCAACGGCCAAGAACATCGCTACCACGAACCCAATGGTGATCATACTGGGCGCGAGATAGGCTTTTTGCGTCAAATCTCGCCCTGTGGAGAGGATCGGGAACAGTTGGGTGAACGTGACTCTTTCTTCGACGATGGGAGCGACAGGAGTCTCTTGAGGAGGTAAAGTCAAGACTTCGAGAGTCTGAGACTGATGCTCTTGAGCGCAATACTCGAAAATATATTCAGGTCCACTCTGTCCTAGCGTGATGCGATCGCGGCTTTGCAACATCTGACAACCGCGCAACCGTTTTCCATTCAAATAGGTACCATTCGAGCTATCGAGATCACAAACCCACCACCTTGGCACTGTTCCTGGCTCGGCAACAGGGCGCACCTCGACATGACGCCGCGACACAGAAGCGTGTAAAACCGGATCGACCACAATATGACAGCGAGGATCTCGCCCAATTGCCACGATATGGTCAGCATAAAGGGGATAGGAGTGCTTGGAAGCAGGTTTACCGGGGGTCGGCACGTGCCGCAAGCTAGCGATCGCAGATGATTCACCCGTCATTTCACGGTGTCCAGCAGTTGGCGTTCACCACAGTTATTCAATGTGAAAAATGAGACTCCAGGAAGGATGGGCAACATTCTACACTTAACCTTGTACAATCTTGCTCCCATCCTAGGCCGCCTCATTAACAATTTACTCATTAAGGAGTTACTGGGATGAGGAACAGAAGCGTGAAGACGGCTCGAATAGTATGGCTGCGATCGCTGGCTTCTCCTTGAGCTTACAGCACTCACCGAGTTGAACTGCTCAGTTTAGAGACTGAAAAATTGAGCGAACCTATTGCTAGCTTAAGTCAGAAGGTGCGTTATCGCGGGTAACGCACCTAAATCATTGCGGTTACTGCATTGATGCTGACATTTCTTGCTGAACTTTACTCTTCGCCGCTTTGAATTCCGTCGCCATTTGCTCTTTTTGTTCGCTACTACAATTCTTGTCGATCGCCGCAAACATGGTGCTTTCTTCTTGACGAATGTGATCGCCTAAGTGATCCATAAGATCTTTAATTTTTGAGCGGAACTGATCGGCAGAGGCAGGATCCATTGCCTTGATTTCATCAAGCATGGGTCGCCATTCGGCTTGCTCATCGTACAATTCCTGAGTGTTATCGTCACCATAGAACGATCGAATTCTTGGATAGACCACTTCTTCTTCGGCTTGAGCGTGTGCCAGTATATCTTTATAGAGTTGCCCAAAATATTCTTGCAACTTTTGCGGATCTTTTGTTGCGCCAATTTCAGTGAAGATCGTATTCACTTTATTATGATCCAGCCGAATCAAGGTCTGGATGTTCATATCTTCTTTGTCAGTGTTCTGAGTCAGCACACTGCCCGCAACGCCGGATAGTGCTGCGATCGAGTCTTGCACACGTGCCCACAGACCTTGATCAGCATCTTGCCCAGTCATTTCCCGCACACCCACCTGTTCGAGGATGCCTTTGAGTTGTTCTTGATGGGCGCGACCCTCAAAGTTGACGGTGTTCAACGGTGCGATCGCTACTTCAATATCTGCTCCGACTTTCTGAGCCGCTTTGTGAATCGTGATACCACTCATGGCTTGACCATGCTTCACCAGTTCATGGTGAATCAGTTTTTGGTAGAACGTAAACTCATCGCTAGACATCATTTGCTCGAACTGCGGAATATAAGTCTTGGTGGCAGGACTTGGTTCAGTTTGAATGCCATATTGCACAATTACCGTGTCGACAATGCCCAAGTTTTTCTGGTCATCTTCCAGCATTGTTTGCAAGCGCTCGCGAACATCGGGGTACGGGCAAGCATCAATTAATTTTTGATCATTCGAGAGAATTGCACTTTGAAAGGCTCTCAGATCGGCTAATCGTTCACCGATCATCATCCGCTTTGTATCGTCTAGTGTTGTCACCATGGTTAGTTCTCCTAATAGGTAAATTATTTTTTAACAACATCTAATCCAGTCAAAGAGCGACAAGATTAAGTTCCTATAATTTTGAATAGGACTGCGGTTTCCTCCACCCAACTCTAGTTAGATGTTTGGCTTAACTCTTCTTATCTCTTGGCTTAACTCTATAGACTTATACAAGGTGAGTTGTCAGTGGATGCCCATCCTGAGAGTGAGGAATGCTTAGAGTTTAATTTCTAACATTGATGCTGACAGAGAGGAGCAGCACAGATGTAATTTGAAATTGGGAAAGCAGGGATATGAAACCTTGGATGATCATCGCCAGTGTTGCCTTTTTGGTTTCGCTTGGAAGCCTTTTAATTCGACCGCGCCAAGATCTGCGGTGGGTGAAACGGTTAGACCTTCCTCGCTGGTTAGCGATGATTCAACCGCTGATTCCATTGATTTGGACGATCGCGTTCACCTGTGGTGCATGGTCTGCTGCTTTGGTGTGGCACAACGAACCGGGAACGCTCAAAACCTGGCTGCTTATGGGCATATATTTGCTGGTTGAAATTGTCACGGTTTCCTACATTCCCTTGACGCTACGACTGCGGAGCTTAGCGATCGGAACAATCATCGGTGGATTGGGGGCGGTTTTAGGAATTTTGCTCGCGATCGCGGTGTCTTTTACATCAGTGCAAGCGGCCTTGCTTCTTCTGCCTTACATTTTTTGGAGTCCGATTGGAACTTACGCAACCCAAGAAATGATTGATCTCAATCCAGAAGCAATTTAGTTGTTCAGATTAGAAACGGCTAAATGAATAACTGCGCTGCTGTGAAGATATATTTCACCAGAACAAGCTTAAGAACATTGGGTAGAATAATTCAGATGACAACGTTGTATTCGGCATTGCTGTGAAACTTGCAACGCTGGAGATGTTAGCAGAAGTCTTAGGCTAGGCTTTGTGTCAGTGAGTAAGTTCGTGACCAAAAAGTAGGATATTGAGATCTCCGAGTTCTTCGGGAACTCGGAGATTTTTGGCTGATGTTCTAGACGTGAGAATCTAAACGTGAGAATTGTTGAAGGGATAATAGGGTAGTAGCTCATGCCTCTTCTAGTCATTGATTCTAGAGTTGTTGAACTGACCGTATCCGGTCTGTCGCGTTTTAGGGCACAACCAGTTTTTGCAACAGAATCAACGTAAATCCAACCAAACCTGTGCTGGGATCTCTTCTAACTCCGAAGAAAGCGGAAACGTTCCGGGTGAAAAATCGTTAGAAACTAATTGCTCTAGCAAAATAAGTGCTTCTGCAAATAGAAATTCAACAATTTCATCAGGAACACTACTACCCACAAAGTTAACAGGGTAACCCTGATTCACCAGATAGAGAATGCGATTTGGGAGATGGTAAGCTTGCACATGGGGATGGACAAACTCAGTCCATTGCGCCTGAGTATGTAAGTAGTCTAGATCAATCTCGATTTTCTTTGAACTGGCGCTGACCAGAATAGTGCGATCGCTCAACCGATCAATCACCTCTGGCGTAATCGAACATACCCCCGACGCACCAATCACGATCGAAGCCCGCTCGAAGGTATCCAGTTCATCTTGTAATAGGAAGCCGTCCAACTTCAGGGCTACCTTTTTAATTACATCCACATCGTGTGCGGCAACGACGACGTTTTTTGCTCGTAGACTGCGGCATACTCCACGCCCGACCCAGCCATAGCCATTGACGAGAGCTAAACGCCCTGCGATCGCATAGCCAATCTCACGCAAAATTGTATCTAGAGACAGCACGACTGCATCTCCGACATAATCGCCTTCAATCTCCTTCAGTCTTGTCTCAGCACAGTTCAACTGAGGAATTAAAAGATTATCAATACGCTGTGCTGCCCATACTCCTTGCTTTGTAATTTCAACACTTCCTCGAACAAGGTTCGAGTATTCCCGATAGTGATTATGGAAACATGTGATAGCATAACCACCCACCTCGTGGAGAAGCAGTTGATGATCTGCTTGACGACACCGCTCAAGGCTATCTTTCAATTCAGTCTGAATAGTTGCTTCCAACTCGTGGAATCCTGGTGTCAATACTCGAATTCCGTGATCTTGCAACGCTTTCACAACTTGTTTCTTGCCAGAGTAGCTAATGCCAATCACAACGTCAATCGGAAAAAACTGGTGAGAGGTCAGCAGCAACCGCAGCGTATCTTCATAGAGGTGCTGCACCACAAATTGGCGACAGTTAGGATGAGGTTTGATGCCTACTCGTCGAGCGACCTCACCCAAAAAATCGGGATGGAAAGTATTCATTGTGCATCCTTGTGATTTGTTCCACAGTTGATTCTTGTGCGCCAAGCACATAGAAATTAAGTTTCAACTTCAAATTGCATCATTTGAAGTTGAAACAGTTCAAAGCTAAGGTTTAGGACTAGGAATTAGAGTGAGGCACTTCGCAAACAAACAGAACATCGTTTGTCCACTGCCTAAAAAATGGTAGTCCACCGAGCAAATGACTGAGATGCCAATCTAAAACACGTAGAAATGGCTGTTCTAGGGTCTTCTCGCGCAGTTGCTTAAACAGACGCATGAGGAAGGGGATCTTTTCATAGCGGCGGTGGAACATCACCAGGTAAGGAATGACCGAAATCAATCCAACCCCATGGCTCTTATGAACCTTCAGTTCACGACTTAGAAGGTTATACCATTCGTCTTGACGTAACCGAATCTTGTGTTCTTTGTAATGCAAATGCTTGAATTTGAATCGGTCTAACCGATACATCTGCGGAATGGTAACAACAACAAGCCCGCCTGGTGGCAAAATTGAACAACACGCTTCAAGGATCTGGAGAATATCGATTTCGAGTCCGTCAAGATGTTCCAAAACATCTAGCAGAAAAATGACGTTGGGCTGCCACGGAAGCTTTGAAATGATTTGATTGGATTCTCGAATGTCTGCCAAGATGTCAGGTGAAAACGGGGATTCATAGTCCACGCCACAGTATTGAAAATCGACATCCAAATTAGACAGGTAGCGTAGCGCAATTTTGTCAGCGCAACCTAGATCAAGGATGCGGGGACGTTCAATGTTGGCTTCCTGCAAAGCTTTGGCAATCAGCCGAAACTTAACGTAATTGAACAAGTTTTCATCCTTAGCCGACAGAAGGCGATCGACTAGATAGGAAGAATGAGCCGTTCTCGTAGACAATACCATACGTGTTTTTACCTGTAAATGTTGCTTGACTGATACCATTTGAAGCACTTCAGCAACTCGGTAACCGCGCGAATTTCTCATACGCCTCTTTCACGCACTTGACAAAGCCGTGTAGGAAAGTATTAATTTCGCGAAAACCTTATTTGAGAGGTGCCTTACGGAGCGTGCTTAGTCTTACAGAGCGTGCTTAGTCCTACGGAACGTACTTACGGAGGAATCTAAAATTAGGATTAAGAAAACTAAGAACACTGAAGCTGTTCGATAGAATAACCTACTCACCTGTTAGGCTATAGCGAGATTTCTCGGAGAGCGTTATTCGCGTAAATTCACTGAAAATTGCAGCGAAATAAGGTTTTTTCCTAAATTTGATTTAAGAATACGTAGATTTATTTCAAATTTTTAGGAAGACTTCACTGTTTTAAATGTTACTTACAACTATCAAGTAATATCCGTTTTATTACTCAGAAAAGAATTGCAGATATTCTCCATTAGCCTAATAAAACTGGGCCTGAGGGTTAAACGGAGAGTTTGAGCAGGATTTGCACGTTGTTATATAAAGCACTGAATAAACTGCTTAAATACGGATAAAAAATCGAGTTTTCATTCTTAAAGAACCGATGTGTTCAGCATCTATGTGAAATTACAGAATTTTCTCGTTTATATGTTCAATTTTATTAAGTAGCTTCAGTGTAATTACGAATTTTATAAAATCTTTAATAATATAGTCATGCTTTACTGACAAATCTATCCCTCAAGACAGATGAAACCGCCCCGAAGCTGGGAAGACTAGCGCAGTTAACTAGCTATACTTAGTCATTAAGGGATCATGATGAAGCAGATTCGGATCCAGGGGTATCAAATTCGAGAAACGATCTACGACGGTTCTAGAACTCTCGTTTATTCCGGCTATCAGGAATCGAATCAACGGGCTGTTGTGATCAAGCTACTCAAAAACCCTTATCCCAGCTTCACAGAACTGTTGCAGTTCAAGAATCAGTACACCCTGATCCGACAGCTTGATTCACCAGGAGTGGTGCGTCCTTACAGTCTGGAGCCTTACCACAATGGGTTTGCTCTGGTGATGGAGGACTTTGGCGGAATTTCGCTAAAGGAGTATAGTCCTATCAAGAACCGAGGTGGTAGAGAGCCGGGAAGCGTAGAGTTTCTGGCGGAATTTCTGCGGATTGCGATCGCCCTTGCTGATATTCTCGATCGGCTTTATCACCATCGCATCATTCACAAAGACATCAAGCCTGCCAACATTTTGGTCAATCCCACCACTGGGCAAGTCAAGTTGATTGACTTTAGCGTGGCGTCCCGGTTGCCGCGTGAAACGCAAACCCTCACTAGCCCAAACGTTTTAGAAGGCACACTGGCCTATCTCTCGCCCGAACAGACAGGGCGCATGAATCGGGGGATTGACTACCGCACCGATTTCTACTCTCTGGGCATTACCTGCTTTGAACTACTGACGGGTCGGTTGCCCTTCAACTCAGATGATCCGATGGAGTTGGTACACTGTCATATTGCTAAACAGCCTCCGACGGTTCATCAACTTAATGCCTCTATTCCATTAATGGTTTCAGCCATTGTCAGCAAACTGATGTCAAAGAATGCAGAAGACCGATATCAGAGCGCTCTGGGCTTAAAGCATGATTTGGAGATCTGTTTGCACCAGTGGCAAGATCACGGCACAATTGCTCTCTTTCCATTGGGACAGCGAGACATCTCAAATCACTTCATCATTCCCGAAAAACTTTACGGTCGAGAGCAAGAAGTTGCCGAGTTGTTAGCCGCATTTGAGCGAGTGACACAGAGCCAGGAGTCAGAGACGTCTTGCTCTTTGCCCCCTACGTCCCATTCCTCAAGAAGCGAACTCGTCCTCGTTGCGGGCTTCTCTGGTATTGGCAAGACTGCTGTAGTCAACGAAGTTCACAAGCCCATTCTGCGGCAACGAGGCTACTTTATTAGAGGTAAGTTTGACCAGTTCCAGCGCAACATTCCCCTTTCCGCTTTTGTGCAGGCATTTCGCGATCTGACAGGGCAATTGTTAACTGAAAGCGATGCTCAGGTAGAACGGTGGAAACTCAAAATCTTGAAAGCGTTGGGCGAAAATGCTCAAGTGATCACTGAGGTTATTCCAGAGCTAGAGCGCATCATTGGTGAGCAAGCCCCTGCTCCAGAATTGGCGAACAGTGCAGTGCAGAACCGCTTCAATGTTCTGTTCCAAAAGTTCATCCAAGTCTTTACAACACCCGACCATCCCTTGGTGATTTTTCTCGATGACTTGCAGTGGGCAGATGCAGCATCGCTCAAGCTGATGCGACTGCTCATGAGTGGTACTGAAAGCCACGATTTACTAGTCATTGGAGCCTACCGCGATAACGAAGTTTCCCCTAGCCATCCACTGATCCTGTCAGTGGATGAGATCTGCGAAGCCGGGACGCCTGTCACTACGATCGCTCTAGCACCTTTGACTCCAGCACATGTCAATCGTCTGATGGCAGATACCCTTAATTACACGTCAGCAGAAGCACAACCTCTCAGTGAACTGATCTATCGCAAAACCAGCGGCAATCCCTTCTTCACGACCCAATTCCTCAAATCTCTGCATGAGGACGGTCTGATTGCCTTTGACGTTAGGACTGGGAAGTGGCAATCTAACCTAGAGCAAATCAAGATCCTGTCCCTAGACGCTGACATTGTGGAGTTTATGCGGCTTCAGTTGCAGAAGTTGCCCGATGCTACTCAAACTGTCCTCAAGCTGGCGGCATGTATCGGCAACCAGTTTGATCTAGCGACCCTATCTGTTGTCTGTGAGCGATCGCCCAACGATATTGCCAGAGATCTATGGGCTGCCTTGCAGGAAGGATTCCTCTTGCCAACTGGGGATGAGTACAAGATGTTTCACGATGGCGATGAGGGTTCCTTAATTATCGGTAGCCAGGACGCATCCAACCAATCACCCAGTTACAAATTTTTCCACGATCGCGTTCAACAAGCAGCGTATCTGCTCATTCCCGATGAGCAGAAACAGGCAACTCATTTCCGGATTGGTCAACTGCTGAATCAGATTGCTGAGGAGAGAGATGAGAAACTCTTTGAGATTGTTAATCAACTAAACTTAGGTGCAGCGTTAATTAGCGACGCGACCGAGCAGCAGGAGCTAGTGCGACTTAACCTACAGGCAGGACGCAAAGCAGTGGCGGCAGCAGCATACAGTGCAGCATCTGGGTATTTCACCATTGGGCGGAACCTGCTGTCAACGGATGCTTGGGAGCAAGAATATGAGCTAACACTGATGCTCTATTCAGAAGCAGTAGAGGTGGCTTACCTCAACGGTGAACTGGAGCAGATGGATCAACTGACGGAGCAGGTGTTGCAGAAAGCCAAAACCTTGCTGGATCAGATTCAGGTTTATGAGATCAAAATCCAAGCAAACATTGCTCAGAATCGACTAGCAGAGGCATTGGCACTCGCTTTATCGGTGCTGCGCCTGCTGGAGGTTGATCTGCCAACGGCTCCTACCGCATCGGATACTGAACATGCTCTGCAACACATCCAAACGGCGTTAGCCGAACGAGGGCCTGATGCACTAATCCATCTACCTCTGATGCAACTGCCTGAGAAACTGGCAGCAATGCGAATCCTAGCGACGCTGATCTCAATTACGTTCGTGTGTTATCCGCCCCTGCTGCCCTTAGTGATTTGTGAGAAAGTAAACCTGTCTCTGAAGTATGGAAACTCGGAGTGGTCTGCTTTTGCCTACGCGAATTATGGGCTTTTGCTGTCTACAACAGGAGACACTGAAACCGGATATCAGTTTGGACAACTGGCAATTCGTTTATTAGATCAACTCAATGCCAGAAGCATTCAGGCGAAAACTTTCACGATGGTCTATGGCATGACCGTCCACTGGCAGCAACTTCTAAAAGCCTCGCTAGATCCTCTTATGGAGGGGTATTACACGGGATTGGAAACTGGGGATATTGAGTATGCAGCGTACTGCATTCTGCATCACAACGAGTACGCCTACTTTTGTGGACGGGAACTCAATAAACTGGCAGAGCAATTCGCGGCTCACAGTAATGCACTAGCTCAAATCAAGCAAACTAACACACTGACTTATCACGAGATTTATCGACAGACTATCTTGAATTTGCTCGAATCGCCGGAGAAGCCGACTTGCCTAGCAGGTGAAGCGTATGACGAAGGGCAATTGCTGCCACTTCATGAGCAAGCAGATGACCGATACGCCCTGTATCAGGTCTATCTCAACAAACTAATTTTGAGCTATCTATTTGGGGACGTTGAGCAAGCCGCTCACTTTGCGGAACTAGCAGAACGCTACATCGACGGCGTCTCAGGCTTGTACTTTGTCCCGGCGTTCTACTTCTACGATTCGCTTGCAAAATTAGCCAGTTATGCAACGGCAGCAGCAACGGAGCAAACGGAAATTTTAGCAAAGGTGCAGAGTAACCAAGAGAAGATGCAGCAATGGGCAAACTCTGCACCGATGAATTTTCTGCACAAGTTTCACCTCATTGAAGCAGAGCGGTGTCGGGTCATGGGACAATTCACGATCGCAATGGAGCAGTATGATCATGCGATCGCTGGAGCAACGGCGAATCATTTCCGCCAGGAAGAGGCTCTCGCTTACGAACTGGCAGGCAGGTTTTACCTGGAGTGGGGCAAGGCCAAAATTGCTCAGGTCTATCTGACGGATGCTTACTATGCCTATGTTCGCTGGGGCGCAAAGACAAAGGTAAACCACTTGGAGCAGGAATATCCGACGTTGCTCACGCTGGTGTCGCAACCCGAAAGAACTCCACTCAAACGAATTGCGATCGCCTCTACGACAACGACTAGTTCTGGCTTAAGTAGCAGTTTAGATGGTTCCAAGGCCCTGGATTTGACGACGGTGATCAAAGCCTCTCAAGCGCTTTCGGGTGAAATTCAACTCGATCAATTGTTAGCTAACCTGATGCGCGTGGTCATTGAGAATGCTGGCGCGCAGAAAAGTGTGCTGATGCTATACCAGGATAAACAGTGGGTGGTTGCAGCCCAAGCTGACAATGAGGCTGAGGCAACGATGCGATCGCCCGTAGAAGGAACGGCTTCGCAACTGCCCATTCCAATTGAGTCTAGCCGCGTGATGCCACAGTCCATTCTCAACTATGTGGCTCGTACCTTTGAAACGCTAGTGATCGCCGATGCCCGGACAGAAGCACCCTTCTCAACCGATCCCTACATCCTTGTACAGCAGCCCAAAAGTGTGTTGTGCATGTCGATTCGGAATCGGGGTGAACTCATTGGAATTCTGTATCTGGAAAATAACTTGACGCTAGGGGCGTTTACCAGCGATCGCATTGAAGTCCTACAACTCCTGATGGCCCAGGCAGCGATTTCTCTGCAAAACGCTACACTCTACAATACCTTAGAACAAAAGGTTGAACAGCGCACCCAGGAGTTAAATGAGAAAAATCAACATCTTTCCAAGGCATTAGCAGAACTGCAACGGGCGCAGACTCATTTGATTCAAACCGAAAAGATGTCCAGTCTAGGGCAGATGGTAGCGGGAGTAGCGCATGAAATTAATAATCCAGTCAACTTTATTCACGGCAATCTCGTTCACGTGCAGGAGTATGCCCAAGATTTGATGCACGTCTTACAGCTCTATCAGAAGCACAATGCCCATTTGGTTCCCGAAATTCAAGCAGAGGCGAGCGAAATCGACCTAGACTTTTTGCAGAAAGACCTGCCTAAGACCCTGAAGTCTATGAGAGTAGGAACCGATCGGATTCGGCAAATCGTACTGTCGCTGCGAAACTTCTCACGAATGGATGAAGCTGAATTCAAGTGCGTTGATCTTCATGAGGGCATTGACAGCACGCTCATGATTTTGCAGCACCGTTTGGACGCCAGACCCGAACGCCCGGAGATTGAGATTATCAAAGAGTACAGTAAGTTACCCCAGGTGGAATGCTATCCCGGACAACTCAACCAAGTAGTGATGAACATTCTGGCGAATGCGATCGATGCGCTAGAGGAAGCCGATGCTAAGCGAACTTATCAGGAAATCAAAGAGAACCCCAGTCGAATTATCATTCGTACATCAGTCAGTCAGTCTCAGTCAGTAAAGATTGCAATTTTGGATAACGGACTGGGGATGCCAGAATCAGTCAAACAACGAATCTTCGACCCGTTCTTCACGACGAAGACGGTTGGTAAAGGAACAGGGATGGGCATGCCCATCAGCTACCAAATTGTGACTGAGAGACACGGCGGCAAACTAGAGTGTTTTTCTACTTTTGGTGAAAAGACCGAGTTTGTGATTGAAATTCCTATCCGCCAGCGAGCTTATGCAGTCGCTTAAGGCAGTTCTAGAGTCAATCATCTCGTTGCTTTAAATGCTGCTTTGCTGAAGCCTGCACTTAAAGCAACGCAGCAACGGTTACGGCAATTTGTGCATTACCGGGCACTTGTTTGAGGCAGAGTAGGCGCAAGCACTTGATCAATTTCTTGTAATACCTCATTACTCAATTGCACTCCAGATGCCCCGGCGTTATCTGCTACTTGTTCGGGACGACTGGCCCCAATAATGGTAGAAGACACCCGCTCATCCCGTAATACCCACGCTAGCGCTAACTGCGCCATCGTAAGGTTTAATCGCTGGGCGATCGGCTTCAGGTTTTGCACAGCACTTAGGGTGCGATCGCTCCGCAAGTCCCCCATAAACCCATTCATCCGATCATTAGCTGCACGGGAGTCTTGAGGGGGAGCTTCTCCCGGTTTATATTTTCCGGTGAGAACGCCTTGTGCCAAGGGAGACCAGACAATCTGACCAATGCCATTCGCCGCACATAGGGGAAACACTTCTGCTTCCGGTTTACGCCGGAGCATGGAATATTGCGGCTGGCTAGAGACAAATTTTTCTACATTGGGTAAATTCAATGCGGCTTGAATCTGGGCAGGACTCCACTCACTAAAGCCGATGTAACGGGCTTTTCCTTGCTGCACGACCTCCGTCAAGGCTGTCATCGTCTCTTCTAGGGGAGTATTTACGTCATAGCGATGGCACTGATAAAGATCTACATAATCGGTGCGGAGGCGCTGGAGTGAAGCATCAATTTGCTTATGAATCTGGGCAGCAGATAATCCCTGATCCGTGTCCGACATTGGAAAAAAAACTTTCGTTGCCAAGATGTATGAGGTGCGATCGATCCCCTGCAGCACTTCACCCAGCAATGATTCTGCAGCCCCTCGTCCATACACATTGGCAGTATCGATAGTGTTAATGCCCACATCAAACGCTTTGTGAATGCACGCTTCAGCTTGTTGCCGTTCCACACCGCCACTGTAGGTCAGCCAGGAACCTAAAATCAGCTCGGAAACGTTGAGATCGCTACTGCCAAGTTGTCGATATTGCACGCTTGTATCCCCATTCAAATGACTAACGGCTATTGATTGCTTAATCAATTAAACGTAAAAGATTAATCGTGACTTCGACATCACTCATCTGGTATAGCGCACCATACAAGACATGTATCTCGCTGCCAGACTGGGTAGCTAATCTTCTTGATGACATTTGGCTGTAACTCGATCCTGCCCTCACGAGGAGCTGTCGCCCAAGTGACACAAAATGGGTATATCCGCCGACTTCCTTAAATCTGCCAAATAAATCAGCTAAAAGCGAGGGGCGAATCACTTTAGCGATTCACCCCTCACTCACCTAATAGCTATCTGACCCTGGAACTGGGTATAACTCACATTCGCTTGGCAACTGCTCTAACGAAGCGTCACGAATTGCCCGCCAATGCTGATAGAGCCGATCCCCACTCCAGTCACTGCGATTAAACTGTCTCACGGCTTCATCTAATTCTTGAATCGTCTGAGGTACTGGAACACTAACGTTAAACTCGTCCATAGTACATCTCCAGTGATGGTGAAGAGAATGCTGTAATAAATAATGCAGCCTACTGTAATGACGAATTAGAAAAACAGGATTTAAATAAAGGTTAGCTGAGGTTAACCCTTCTTAAGAAACCGACTTAAAAAAGCTACTTATTATGAGGATCGCCACGCTTGCGGCAATTGAAATGAATGAACCTCTTGAATGACTTGTACCCAACCTGTGGCTAACGCTTCGAGGATGCGATCGCCCTTCTCCTGTGAAGCAGTTGTCGGATCGCCCAACACACCACTGCGACTGAGATCCCGTGTCATCCAAGCAAACGGTAATGCTCCCTCCATACTTAGAACGCCCACGCGAGGCTCGCCTAATGGATATTCTGCGGCGGCACGATCCATCTTGACCTGCTCTGGCAGAATCGACAGCAACAGACTTGTTTCTGCGTCCCCTGCGTGGATGCCTAATTCTAGTTCTTTTGGTGATAAAAGATCTTGAGCGATTTTGCCTATTAGAGGAACTTTCCAGGTAAATAGCGGAAAGACGGCGAAATCTTCGTGCTGCTGATGCAAATCACGGGCAGCAATCTCCAAAATTTGGGGCTGTCCCCCATGAGAATTCATAAGGATTAGTTTACGAAATCCTGCTCTGTAGACGCTTTCTGCAACATCCATTAACACCGCGAGCAAGGTCTGGGCGCTGAGGGTAATTGTGCCCGGAAAATGCCAATGCTCATTCGACTTGCCGTAATACAACATGGGCAGCGCGTAGGCAGGAATTGTTGAATCTAACTGCTGTAGCGCTTTTCCTAATACCGAAGCGCTAATTGCTGAATCGACGACAAGTGGTAAATGAGGCCCGTGCTGCTCGATCGAGCCAATGGGTTGAATGATGACAACATTTTCTTGATTAGGCATGGCTTGAACATCTGTCCAAGTGAGGTAAGGAAAATAGCGATCGCGGGGAATGAAGCCGTGCAGCATGGGGAGGGATGAGGGATGAGGGATACATAACACGAGAGGACTCACGGTATAGTTTAGTCTGAGAGCCTAGAATACTGTTGCGAGAATGCAAAGTGCTTCAGCGCTGAGGCATTTCACCTCTCATTCCTATCCTTCATCTTTCATCCCTTGAAACAACGCCTCGATACCTTACTTGTCGATCTTGACCTTTGTTCCTCGCGGCAGCAGGCGCAACGGTTGATTCAAGCTGGAGAAGTGACGGTGAATCAGCAAATGGTTGATAAGCCGGGAACAGAGGTCGATGTGTCCGCCCAAATTGCGGTGAAGCAGCGATCGCAGTATGTTTCTCGTGGAGGCGAGAAGTTAGCCAAAGCACTGCAAGAATTTCAGATCGAGGTGCGCGATCGCCGGTGTCTCGATGGCGGCATTTCGACTGGAGGCTTTACTGATTGTCTATTGCAAGCGGGTGCAGCACTCGTTTATGGAGTTGATGTTGGATACGGACAAGTCGCGTGGACGCTGCGACAAGATCCGCGCGTGATTTTGCGCGAACGAACGAACATTCGTCACTTGACCCCCGAAGAATTGTACTCCTCTGAGCAACCCATGCCCGATTTAGGCGTTGTGGATGTTTCGTTTATTTCATTGACAAAAGTATTACCTGCACTGTGGACGCTATTGCAAGATCCGCGAGAAATTGTGCTGCTGGTAAAACCTCAGTTTGAAGTCGGGCGCGATCGCGTGGGCAAAAAAGGGGTCGTGCGCGATCCAAACGATCATGCTGATGCGATCGCTCAAGTGCTTCAATCAGCTCAAGCCCTGGGCTGGCGTTACCGAGGGCTCACTTGGTCGCCACTGTTAGGGCCAGCAGGAAACATTGAATATTTGCTTTGGCTAGATGCTCGCAACAGTGCACTCCTCCAAACGGAGCTACTCGCGCCTGATGTCAATGAAATTCGGCAACTGACCAAGCTCTCGCAAAAGACCTTAACTCGTGAAGCAACGGCTTAGCCCAGTAAACTACCATTAAATTTAGCTGAAGCAGCGGAACGCTTGCTTTGTTCTCACCGCTTGCATCGCTCCTAAAACAGCCGCCATCCATCCTGGAAATAGAGTAAAGCATACAAGACGCTTGCTGAAGAAATATCCTTCGAGGATGGTAGATTAATCTCATCCAATATCGTGATTGTAATGCTCAACTAGAAGCGTCAGAAAATTCTGCTTATCCTCAGATGAGAGATTTCTTCGTTTATATCGATTGTGAATGAAGCAGAAATGATCAAGGCAGCACCAGAAGAGCACAAAGAGGAAAAGAAATAGTAAATAGACACTGTTTCTACAAGAGCGTTATTCTAAATCACAACACGGCAACTATTAGGAGTATGTCATGACGATTAGCCAAGAGCGGAACCTGCACACTCAGCCTTTAGATGTTCCGAGTGCTATTGTGCAACGGCGATCGATTAAATCATTCAAACCCGACGCGATCGCGCCAGAACTGCTCCGTCGATTGGTTGAACTGACGGTTGCGGCCCCCAGTAGCTACAACATTCAAGATTGGCGCATCGTTTTAGTCCAAGATGACGCCCAGAAGCAAGCGCTCTGCGAGGCATCTTGGAATCAACAACAAGTGATTCAAGCTCCGGTGACGTTTGTGTTTGCAGCAGATAGTACGGCTGGAGAAGGCGATCTCACACCGATCTATGAGCAGGGGATCAGTAGTGGTGCTTGGACAGAAGGCACGGTGGAGTATTTCAAAACAGCAATTCCGCAGCATCAAGCGGGCTTAGGGGATAAGCGCCGAGAATACGCCATCAAAGATGCGGTAATTGCCGCCGTGCATCTGACGTTGGCGGCCGAGAGTTTGGGCTTATCAACCTGTTACATGAATGGGTGGATTGAAGAAAAAGTGAAAGCCGTAATTGGTGCAGAAAACGATCCGAATCTAGCGATCGCGCTGCTAATCCCGGTAGGCTATGCCGCAGAACCTCGCAAAAATCCGGGTCGCCTGCCGTTTAGCGCCAATGTGTTTGTCGATCGAATGGGCAATCCTTACGAAGGGTAATTGATCGGTAATTGATCGGTAATTGAATCGAGCTTCTCCATCTCATCGTTGCTTAACTCTGGAGAGAACTATGCGATATAAACTTCTCGGACACAGCGGGTTACGGGTTTCTGAACTTTGTCTTGGAACGATGACCTTTGGCGACGATTGGGGGTGGGGCGGCTCGTATGATGAGAGCCGCAAAATGTTTGATGCGTTTGCAGACGCTGGCGGCAACTTTATCGATACGGCAAATCTGTATACCAACGGAACCAGCGAGAAGTACGTGGGTGAATTTGTGAAAAGCGATCGCGACAAGTGGGTGATCGCGACAAAGTATTCGCTCAATATGGGCAATGGTGGAATGAATGCTGTTGGCAACCATCGTAAGAACATGGTGCAAGCGGTAGAAGCAAGCCTAAAGCGATTGGATTTGGAATATATCGATTTGCTTTGGCTGCACGCTTGGGACTCGACTACGCCCGTTGAAGAAGTGATGCGATCGTTTGATGACTTGGTGCGCCAAGGCAAAGTCCTCTACATTGGTGTCTCCGATACGCCCGCTTGGATTATTTCGCAGGCAAATACGATCGCGCAGTGGCGTGGCTGGACGCCATTTGTCGGATTGCAAATCGAGTACTCGCTAAAAGAGCGCACGCCAGAGCGAGAGTTGCTACCGATGGCGCGAGCGTTTGATATCGGAGTAACGGCTTGGAGTCCGCTTGGTGCGGGGGTATTGACCGGAAAATATAACAAACCAGAAGCGGCAGAAGGGCGATTGAACAATCCCAACACATCGCGTCCAGTGTCAGAGCGGGACATCAGCATTGCTCAAGTTGTGCTTGACATCGCGGCTGAAATTGAAAAAACTCCCTCACAAGTGGCCCTGAACTGGATTCGACAGCAACCTGGAGGCATCATTCCAATTATTGGCTCTCGCAAATTGACGCAGCTACAAGAAAACATGGCGTGTTTAGACTTTCAGCTAACGCCAGAGCAACTTCAACGGCTAGATCAAGTCAGCGCGATCGCGCCAGGATTTCCCCACGATTTCTTGCAGAGCGACCAGGTTCAGAACTTTGCGTTCGGAGGGACGATCGCTCAGATTGACAACCATCGCGGCTAACCTCCGGTCGTGAGACAATCCAATCTGGGAAAATTCAATGAATACCCCTTCGCATTTTTTAATGACGGCAGCCTTGGGAAAGGCATTGGCCAGAGTTCCGATTGTTAAAGGTGCGTTTTTATTAGGGGCGATCGCGCCTGATCTTCCGCTTTGGCTGCTCTCGATCGGCGGCGTACTGTATTACCACCTAATCTTAGGCTGGACTTGGGCAGAGACAGCGCGATTGATGTTCGATGACTTGTACTTTCATCACCCATTTTGGATTGCCTCACACAATCTTTTGCATTCTCCACTATTGCTGCTCGTGGGAATTGCCTTAGTGCGGCAGTTTCGTCGCTATATTAATTCATGGCAACGATGGGCTTTTTGGTTTCTAACAGCGTGTTTATTTCACTCTACGGTTGATATTTTTACCCACGTTGACGATGGTCCTCTGCTGTTATTTCCGTTGAATTGGACATTGCGATTTCATAGTGCAGTTAGTTATTACGACGGTCGCTACTACGGAGCAATTTTTCAGCAGGTTGATCTCTTTCTTAATTGCGTGTTTATTGTTTATCTTTTATATCCACGATTGTATTGCTTTATTCGTGGACGGATATTCCATCGACACTAAGCTTTTGGGCATTTTTGTGACGACATTACGCTTTTAATCCTCATTCATCTAAATCTTCTATGTTTGCCGATTTTTTCCATTAAACGTCCTGTTTTCGCCACCGTTTGTTCATTGATTGTTCTAATTGCTGGAGCTGTTTGCTTACCGCTCTTGCCGATCGAACAATATCCTGATATCAGCCCCGTTCAAGTTGCGGTTGTTTCTAACTATCAGGGCGCAAGTGCCGACGTGGTTGAAAAGACCGTTACGAGCCTGTTGGAGCGGCAGATCAACGGGATTGAAGGAATGCGTTACATGACCTCGATCAGCAGTAACGACGGAACTAGCCAAATCACAGTTACCTTTGAACCTGGGCGTAACAAAGATTTAGCGGCAGTAGATGTACAAAATCGCGTCTCGCTTGCTGAACCAACGCTGCCTGAACCGGTACGCGTTCAGCAAACAGTCTAGCTCGATCGTGTTAGGAATGGGCATCTACGGCAACAAAGGGCAGTATGACAACATTTTTCTGAGTAACTATATCGCGTGTTTAGAGTGATCAATCAC
Organism: Myxacorys sp.; assembly: GCF_059501405.1. Lineage (NCBI taxonomy): Bacteria > Bacillati > Cyanobacteriota > Cyanophyceae > Leptolyngbyales > Leptolyngbyaceae > Myxacorys > Myxacorys sp. The sequence goes on along the minus strand of NZ_JCACCM010000082.1, from coordinate 7,873 downwards.
GGCCTTCGATGCGGAATGGATATCGTCGCGGCCTCGGTTTGACAGTACGGACGAAGTATGCGATCGCAGCCTCTGAGTCTCGCCTGCGTCCGATTCTCATGACTTCACTCTCGTTTGTATTGGGTCTCGTGCCCATGATGCTAAGTAGTGAGGCGGGAGCCGTTAGCCGTCAATCTCTGGGAACTGCTGTCAATGGCGGAATGATTTTGTCAACGCTACTGAGTCTGTTTATTGTGCCTGTGTTATATATCTTAATCTCAACAGCTCATGAACACTTGAATAAACAGATGAGCCAACGGTTAGGAAAACGTTCCTCTATCGAAGAACCTCTACCCTAATGGCAACGGGTCTAGAACTGCTTTCAGTGACTATACTGAAAGCAGCCGCGATCGCGCATTTATAAATAAAGAATTTTATATGGATAATCTTTTTAGAGAGTTTGAAGAACACTTAGATCAAGGGTTTGATGCTCTGGTCAGTTTCGTTGTAGAAATGGAAGGACGAGCACAGCAGACGTTTCAGACGGAGACTTGGACTTCTCGTAGCGGTACTCCTTCTGCTCGCCAAAGGCCCTTTCAGACCCCTACTCAGACGGCGAGCAACGTCAGCGTTACATCGCCACGTAACGACGGCGCAGAACTGAAAGAGGTCGGCGGCTTATCTGAGGTGCTACGAGACCTGCGAGAACTCGTCGAACTTCCCCTAAAGCGTCCAGATCTGCTCAGCAGGTTGGGGCTAGAACCCACGTCAGGCGTTTTGTTGGTGGGGCCACCCGGAACAGGCAAGACGCTCACGGCTCGTGTACTGGCTCAGGAACTGGGCGTGAACTACATCGCGATCGTTGGCCCTGAAGTGATGGGCAAGTACTACGGGGAAGCCGAGGCGCGGCTGCGCAGCCTGTTTGAGAAAGCGGCTCGGTCTGCCCCTTGTGTCATCTTTATCGACGAAATTGATAGTCTTGCGCCCGATCGCGCCCACGTCGAAGGTGAGGTTGAAAAGCGAGTGGTGGCTCAACTGTTGAGCTTGATGGATGGCTTTGCCCGAACCGATGGCGTGATTGTGCTTGCTGCCACCAATCGCCCCGATCACCTTGATCCGGCCTTGCGTCGTCCGGGACGGTTTGATCGAGAAGTTCAGTTTCGCGTCCCCGATCGCGCCGGGCGACTCGAAATTCTCAACATCCTCACCCAGGCAATGCCGTTGGATGAGGATGTCGACTTGAACGCCATTGCCGATTTAGCTGTGGGCATGGTGGGTGCAGATCTAAAATCGCTTTGCCAAAAAGCTGCTTATCTCACACTCCGCCGTCACATTCCATCCCTAAACGCCCCTCTTCCAGATACCATGACGGTCGCTCAGGCAGACTTTCTGCAAGCCATCAGACAGATCAAGCCTGCGGTTCTGAGATCGATCGAGATTGAAACTCCTAACGTCTCGTGGGAGTCGATCGGCGGGTTGGAAACGATCAAGCACACCCTTCAAGAGTCTGTTGAGGGGGCATTGTTGTATCCCGAACTCTACCACCATACCCGTGCGAAAGCTCCGCGCGGCATTCTGCTGTGGGGACCGCCCGGAACCGGAAAAACTTTACTCGCCAAGGCCGTGGCAGCACAAGCCAGAGCAAACTTTATTGCGGTCAACGGCCCAGAACTGCTCAGCAAATGGGTCGGAGCGTCAGAACAGGCCGTGCGAGAACTGTTCACGAAAGCAAGACAAGCCTCTCCTTGCGTTATTTTCATTGATGAAATTGATACGCTTGCCCCAGAGCGCGGCAGATTTCAAGGCGATTCAGGCGTGAGCGATCGCGTTGTGGGTCAACTGCTCACAGAACTCGATGGCTTACAGGACTGCACCGATGTCTTACTGGTGGGAGCAACAAATCGCCCAGATGCGCTGGATCCAGCGCTATTGCGGGCAGGACGCTTAGATCTACAGCTGAAAGTTGATTTACCCAATTCGACCAGTCGCCTTGCTATTTTGCAGGTTCATAACCGCGATCGCCCATTATCGGAGATTGATTTGACCTATTGGGCAGAGCAGACTGAAGACTGGAATGGGGCTGACCTCGCGCTGTTAAGCAATCAGGCGGCGTTAGAAGCGATTGGTCGCTATCGGGCTGAAGGATTGAGTGATCCCAGTAGCATTCAAATTACAACCAATGATTTTGAGACTGCTTATCAACGGCTTGCTGATCAACGAGGCTCTACCTAGAAACGCTCAGTAGAAATGCAATATTCGGAGTATTCAGCTTCTCCAAATGCCGCCGCGCCAGCTTTAACACTAGCGATCGGGGTTGTGTAGATTAAGCCCATAAACCCAAAAAAAGATGTGCCTAAATCTCGATTTGTTGAAGAAATCGAGATTTAGGCACAATGGAGAATGCGATTAAGAAGGAACAATGGTCAGAGAGCTATTGAAGAGCTTCAGGAGACAACATGATTTTCCACAAATCACTCAATGCTCCTCCTCCCACACTAAAGCTACCTGTTGGACCAGTGTTTGAACCACTGTTTAAACCGTTGTCGCCGCGAATTCCAATACTGAACGAGCGGCCCAACGGCAGCTGTCCCACTCTTCCATAACCTAAAATATTGTTTGAATCGCGAATGGTTGGCTGATTAAGCCGAAGCAGCAGCTGACTGCCGCCGACAAAGTAAAGGGTAGCAATATCCCGTTTGAACTCTACCTCAGCATCAAACACTCCACCCGTGGCGTAGGAATAGACCTTGACAGGTAGCCTCCTGCCATCGATCGTCTTCCCTCCATATTGGGCAGCCGAGGTCGGCAGGGTCAGCAGGAGTAGGACAGACGTAACTAAGGCACATACTCTCATAACTCACCCTCAGCCTTTCTTTTCAGTCGCGATACCTTCTAGATTAGGACAGCTTTTCGCCATTGTGTAGAGAAGTTGTGTAGAGAACTTCATCACAGCTCAACTATCGAATCTCTACCTCAGCTAGAGCGCCCGACCCCTTACGACTTCAAAAATTGGTCACGCTCTAGTAAGGCTTCGCCGTGATCAGGAATCCACGCTACCCAGCGGCCATCGGTTGCTTCACACAACAGGAGCGCTTGATCGTCGCTGTACTCGGAAAGGCGATCGCGCAATTGCACCCATTGATGGGCTTGGGGAACGAATGCATCTACTGGAGTAACTGACGGCTGAGAGCCTAAAGGGACTACTCTCATAAAAAACCTCATTCTGTACTTCTTGATACAGAAATTTTAGAGCTTTTACCAAAAAGTTTCCTGTATTGTTTTACAACTTAACGTACTGTGCCCCTCAATCAGCCCCTTCCTGAAACGCGCATTTATCTGACTAGCCTTACCACGCTAGAAAAAAAGTGGGAGAGTTATCTTGGAGTACTTTTTTCAGCACTTGGCTTTTGGCTATCCTGTCCGTGATTAGGAGTGGGATCTAAATAGCGAAGTGCCGTAAGAATTGGAAGTGCAAGTCATAACGTCAGGATGAAGATGCGAAATGAAGGTTGAAACGATTAAGACCAAGCCGTTCTTAGATCAAAAGCCGGGCACATCCGGCTTACGCAAATTAGTGACTGTTTTTCAGCAGCCCCACTATCTCGAAAATTTCATTCAGTCTACTTTTGACAGCCTCGAAACCATTGAGGGACCCATTAAGGGACAAACGATAGTCCTTGGCGGAGATGGGCGATATTACAACCGACAAGCGATTCAAATTATCTTAAAGATGGCAGCCGCGAATGGGATCGGACGAGTCAAAGTCGGGCGGGGCGGGATTCTTTCAACCCCTGCTACGTCGTGTGTCATTCGTCAATCGCAATCATTGGGCGGTATTATTCTATCTGCAAGCCATAATCCGGGCGGACCAAACGGCGATTTTGGGGTGAAATATAACATTCGCAACGGCGGACCCGCACCTGAAAAGGTAACAGAAGCGATCTTTGCGCGGAGTAAAGAGATTGACTATTACAAAATTCTAGAGGCATCGGATGTAGATATAGACACCCTAGGGGAATCTAAACTGGGGGATATGGTAGTCGAGGTAATCGATTCGGTCAACGATTACGCCTCGTTGATGGAAGCATTGTTTGATTTCGATCGCATCCATGATCTTTTGACTAGCGGAGCCTTTCGCATGTGCATGGATTCGATGCACGCTGTGACCGGGCCTTATGCCCAGGCTCTGTTTGAGCAACGCTTAGGCGCACCTGCGGGAACGGTGCAAAATGGCGTTCCACTGGAAGATTTTGGTGGAGGACATCCTGATCCAAATTTGGTGTATGCCCATGATCTTGTAGACGTGCTGTTCGGCGAGAATGCGCCGGATTTTGGGGCAGCTTCAGATGGGGACGGAGATCGCAACATGATTTTAGGGCGACAGTTTTTCGTCACTCCCAGCGATAGTTTGGCAGTATTAGCCGCCAATGCAACGTTGGCTCCGGGCTACCGAGACGGGTTAGCAGGAATTGCCCGGTCGATGCCAACAAGCCAGGCGGCGGATCGGGTGGCGGCTCAGCTGGGCATTCCGTGTTATGAAACGCCAACGGGATGGAAATTCTTTGGAAATCTCCTCGATGCGGGTCAAGCGACAATCTGTGGAGAAGAGAGCTTTGGCACTAGCTCCAACCACATTCGGGAAAAAGATGGACTGTGGGCGGTGCTGTTTTGGCTCAATATCTTAGCGGTGAAGCAACAGTCTGTGCAGCAGTTAATGCAAGAACACTGGCAAACCTATGGCCGAAATTATTACTCGCGCTATGACTATGAAGGAGTAGAGAGCGATCGGGCAGCCACTCTCATGTCAGGTCTCCACGCCAAGCTGCCAACGCTCAAAGGCAAGCGGTTTGGTCCCCGAGAAGTTGACTATAGTGATGACTTTAGTTATACCGATCCGATTGACGGCAGCGTGAGTCAAAATCAAGGCATTCGCATTGGGTTTACCGATGGGTCTCGCATTGTATTCCGCCTGTCTGGAACGGGGACTCAAGGCGCAACGCTGCGAGTTTATCTCGAACAGTATGAAGCTGAAGCGTCGAAGCAGCATCTCGATCCGCAACAGGCCCTAGCTGACCTAATTGCGATCGCAGACGAAGTGGCACAAATTCGTACGCTCACCGGAATGGAGACTCCCACAGTGATTACTTGACGTAACCCCGTCAAAGGCTCGCATCACTCATTCTGCTCGGGGCGGGCTGTCTGCTCAGGGCGGCCTGTCTCCCACCAAGGTTTTCTAATGCTTTGAGCTACGCCTCTGTGATGCGACCTGTTTGATACAACATGGTCGGAGTTGACAGACCATTAGCCGTAATCACGAAGCCGCTGCCAAATGTTGTCCAACTTGAATCACCGCATCACCCGGTCAGCCGCAGACGTGAGCAGAGTAAGTGCAGTTTCAATCGCTTCTGGCAAAGTGCAAGGTTCTTTCTCCCGCAATTTGTCGAGATCAATCCTTTGTGAAGGAGATTTGCAGGCGATCGCTGCAGGCCTAAATCTATCTTCTGACCCATATCCTCATCCATTTTCTATTGCTAGTGTCGAGCAAAGAGGAGAAGGTGATGGCTTCGTTTCGAACGACGCGACGCCAATTAATTCAAGTCTTGGGAGGAACCAGCTTACTTACACTCTTGGGCCGCAACCAGCGGGCGCAAACGATGCTGACACTCTACACCTTTGGGACTCGATTTTAGATTGTGGGCGCTACAACAAATTCAGCGTTCATCTGAGGCAACCGAACCTAGCCTGCGGGGTGTCTCAGAAGTACGGCGTGCTTTTTTTCCCTATGTCATGAACTACATTTAACGTGAGGGCTTCTATGGCGATTACCCCTTTGGGGAACTGCGAAGCAAACGCTCCTTACCAGCTTGGTTTTTCTGCCACTCATCAAGAAGGTGAGTTCAATGCTCTACCCATTCAGGGAAAGATTCCCCGATGGTTAAGAGGAAGCCTGATTCGGACTGGGCCAGGAACTCTAGAGGTGGGCAAGCAATCCTATCATCACTGGTTTGATGGACTCGCCATGCTGCGCAAGTTTTCTTTTGCCCATGGGCAGGTTTCTTTTGCCAACCGCTTTCTCGAAAGTCAGGCCTATCAGGAGGCAAAAGCCAAAGGTAAAATCAGTCGTGGTGAGTTTGGCACAACAGCTCGGCATTCGCTGTTAGAACGACTGACCGATCCCCTGCCTCGGCTGACCGACAACGCCACTGTGAACATTACAATGCAGGGCGATCGCTTCGTTTCCGTAACTGAATCCCCTTTTCCGATCATCTTTGATCCCGAAACTCTCAACACGATTGAGCAATTTCACTATCGCGATCGCGTCCCCGGACAAATCACCACTGCTCATCCTCACTTTGACTACCAGGAAAACGCCGTCTATAGCTATTTGGTCAATCTGATTCCTGGATGCAGCTATAGCATTTACCGGATGGATGCTCACAGTGATCAGCGCCAGTTAATTGCCTCTATTCCTGTGCAGCAACCTGCCTATATGCACACCTTCGGCATGACCGAGCACTACATCATTCTGGCAGAGTTTCCGCTTTTATTGAATCGCCTTAGTCTCGCGCTCAGTGGCAAGCCCTACATTGAGAACTACCAGTGGAAGCCGGAGCAGGGAACTCGCTTTCTGGTAATCAGTAAGGAAAGTGGTAAGGTGGTTCATTCTGCGAAGAGTGAGGCATTCTTTGCCTTCCATCATGTCAATGCCTTTGAGCAGGATGGCGAAGTGATGGTGGATTTGATCGCCTATTCCGACTCCTCCGTGATTCAATCGCTGTATCTGGAACCGCTACTGCATCATCCGGAACAGGTGATTGCTGCTGGAGAACTGCGTCGTTATTGCATTCCGCTGAGTGAAGCGATCGCTCATTACGAAGTTCTCACTACAGAAGTGATCGAGCTACCAAGAATCAATTACCAGCGGTGCAACACGCATCGTTATCAATTTGTTTTTGGAGTTGGAAGCTCCAAACCTGGTAACTTTATTGATCAGATTGTCAAAGTTGATGTTCAAAACGGCACGACTCAGATGTGGAGATCGCCCGACTGCTACCCTGGGGAACCTGTCTTTGCTGCCGCACCGGATGCCAAGTCGGAGGATGAAGGAGTCATCTTATCAGTTGTGTTGAATGCGCAGACTCAGAACTCTTTCTTATTGGTGCTGGATGGGCAATCCTGGAATGAGCTTGCCAGAGTTCAGTTGCCTTACCATCTGACATTTGATTTTCATGGTCAGTATTTTGATGCAATGGCATCCACTCAGCGAACCCAACTTCACCGATAAGTGAGTATTTTGTCGATCGCATCAACCGAGAAGTAGCGCATGAGCGAAATGATTGAGTTTATTGGGTTGGGAAACATGGGGTTGCCAATGGCCGCAAACTTTTTGGCAGCGAGATATCAGTTGAGAGTTGACAACCGATCTCCCGCTGTCCTTATAAAGCGCTATTTGTCATGTTTGAAGGTTTAGTGTTTCAATCAAGAGGCTCACTGGGTGTACATTTCAGCACCAGCAACATCTTTTGAAATTGGACAAATAAATGTGTAGAGCGAAGAAATAAGTGTCACAGCCGAAGGAATGTCACAGTCGCTTTTCACCCCAAAGCGTTGCAGCGTAAAGGTTTGAGGTTTTTTAGCCATCAATTTCTAGAGAAAACCCAGCCGAAGAATTACGTGTCACTTCGTGAGGCTACCGAAGGAATAAATGTCAGGCGTTGCATAATGGAGAGATGGATAAGGTGATTCTCTGCAGTGCCCGGAATGCCAGTCTACTCACATTCGGAAGAATGGAAAACGCAAAGACAAGCAAAATCATATCTGCGTGGACTGTGGGCGACAGTTCATCGATAGACTTGTCGGTAAATAAGGGAGAATAGAGAACAGTGACGAGATG
>NZ_JCACCM010000081.1:0-34857 GCF_059501405.1 Myxacorys sp. | reverse complement strand
TGCTTCCCTCCTAGCTTTCGTTTCAACTTCCAGTACTTCTGTCAGTCAAGCAGGTGTATACCGTTTGCCAAGCGGGAAAGTCTCCTGGCAAGTCGCGCCATTTGCACCCTTGTACCACCACGTACAGAATGGCGTTGAGGACTGCCCACATCTGGACTGCTCGTGGACGACCACCTGCTTTAGCCGCAGGAATCAAAGGTTCAATCAACTCGAATTGAGCTGGGTTCAGGTTGCTGGAGTATGCTTTACTCATGGCTCTTTCGGTGCTGTCTTTATGTATTTACAGCCTATACCGAGAGAGCTTTTTTACCACCTACCCGTCTTTTCAAACAGCCTCTTAGGACTGAACTTCGCGTAGCCGACGTTCCAGGAAGCGACGCTCACTGTCATTCGTGACCAGCTCCAGCGCACGGGCATAGCTCTGGGCGGCAGCTTCCGAGACTCCAACGCGTCGCAGCAAATCGGCACGGGCGGCATGGAACAGGTGATAGCCGTTGAGTTCGGTGGTGAGCGCATCCATGAGTCCGATCGCCGCTTCAGGTTCACCGACCATCGCGATCGCGACCGCCCGGTTCAATAACACAATCGGTGAAGGCTGTAGTCGTTCCAGCACATCATAGAGCCGAACGATTTGCGCCCAGTCCGTTTCTTCAGCCCGTGCCGCCTGACAATGCAGTGCCGCGATCGCCGCTTGAAGCGCAAACGAACCTGTCCTGCCGCGCAGTGCCTCCTCAACGAGCGGCAGCGCTTCAGCAATTTGCTGATGATTCCAACGGCGGCGATCCTGATCTTCGAGCAGGACGAGATCGCCAGCCTCATCCAAACGAGCATCGCGCCGCGAGTCGTGCAGCAACATCAGTGCAATTAGCGCCGTCACTTCTGAGGGCGGTTGCGGTGCCATCAACGTTCGCACGAGGCGACCGAGCCGGATCGCTTCCGCACAAAGATCGGCTCTGACCATTGCCTCACCCCGGGTTGCCGCATAGCCTTCGTTAAAAATGAGATAGATCACGGTCAGCACCGCTTCCACGCGCCCAGGCAGATCGGTTGTGTCTGGCACTGTGTAGGGAATGCCCGCGTCCCGAATCTTACGCTTGGCACGCACGAGCCGTTGTGCCATCGTCGCTGTAGGTACGAGAAACGCTCGTGCGATTTCATCGGTCTCCAGTCCGCCCAGCAGCCGCAACGTCAAAGCAACCTGAGTCTCGATCGCCAATGCTGGGTGGCAGCAGGTAAAGATTAGGCGCAGGCGCTCGTCTGGAATTTCATTAGAGTCGTAGATTGGCTCCTCGCTCGACGGAATTAACCCGGATGCAGCGCACCATTCCAGTTTCTCGCTAAGCCGCGTCCGTCGTCGGAGGCGATCGATCGCTTTATATCGAGCAGTTCGGATGATCCAGGCACGGGGAAGATCAGGCACACCACGGGTTTTCCACTGATTCGCAGCCGCCGCAAAAGCTTCTTGTGCCGCTTCTTCAGCAATGTCGAAATCTCCTATTAGCCGAATCAGAATGGCGACAATTCGTCCCCATTCAGCGCAGTATGTAGCAGCGATCGCTTGGGCAACATCCGATTTTGCGTTTGAAGCCATACTTGACATAAAAATTTTTGGCAAGGTGTCGATTTGAGCAGTTGCTGTTCGACTGACTTACAAAAGAAGCCAAAGGAGGTCAAGTTCGATCGTACCTGATGATAAAAATTTTCTGCGAGGTGTCGATTTGAGCAATTGCCGTTCGACTCACTTGCAAAGGAAAAGAATGGAGGCAACCAAATGAAATATGTGCTGCTGATCTACATGGACGAAAACGCCTTGAGCGACATCGAGCGAGAACAATGCTATGCGGAATCTGCACAATTTGCACAGCAGATCCACGCGAAGGGACAGTATCTGGCAACCGCCCCGCTCCATTCGGTCGCGACCGCAACCAGCGTCCGGGTACGAGATGGCAAGCCGTTCCTGACTGACGGACCCTTTGCTGAAACGCGCGAACAATTGGGCGGGTTTTTCCTGATCAATGCTCAGGATCTAGACGAAGCGATCGCGATCGCGGCCCAACTTCCAGGCGCACGTGTCGGTACAGTCGAAGTCCGTTCCGTGATTGAAGTTGCGGGCTTGCCACAGTAATGACTGCGCTCAACCTAAATCACATCTGAAACTCAGAGGAAATCCTGCAATGACAACCGCAAACACCATCACATCTAACGAAGCTCAAATTCGCCAACTGATCGCCGCTCAACAGCGTGCCATTTGCACCAAGAACGTGGAGCAGATCATGTCCCGCTACGCTACCGAGGTGATTATTTTTGATGTCAAACCCCCGTTTCAAATTCAAGGAAAAGCGGCTGTCCGCCAAATGTGGGAAGACTGTTTGCCTTACTTCCCAGATGCTTTTGAGATCGACACACGCGACCTCACGATCGCTGTAAATGACACCTTAGCAGTTGCCCATTGGCTGTTTCGCCTCACCGGAATGGAAGACCACCCAGCAATCCAAACCTGGATGCGCGTCACGGCTGTCTGCCAGAAAAATCAAGGCGAATGGCAGATCCTACACGAACACCTCTCGGTTCCATTTGATCCAGAGACCTCTCAAGCGGCATTCACGCTCAACCCATAGTCCAATCCACTGACTCAACCCAAGGAACACCCAATGAAACTTAATTCTTATCTCATGTTCAACGGCAACTGCGAGGCAGCGTTCAAGTTCTATGAGCAGTGTCTCGGTGGCAAAATCGTCATGATGCTCACCCACCGAGATGCGCCCTCGGTAGAACATATACCCGCCGAATGGCATGACAAAATCATGCACGTCTGCCTCGATCTAGACGGTTCCTCCGGGGTTGCACAGGGCGCAAGTCGCCTCTTAATGGGGTCTGATAGTCCGCCTGGATATTTTGAAACACCCCAGGGCTTCTGTGTGCAGATCAGCGTTGACGAGCCAGCCGAGGCAGAACAGATTTTTCACGCCCTAGCAGAAAATGGCAAGGTGAAGATGCCGATTGAGCAAACCTTCTGGTCTGTTCGGTTTGGGATGCTGGTCGATCAGTTTGGCATCCCGTGGATGGTCAACTGCGAGAAAGCGGCTTGATCCTTCATTTCAGAAGACATCCCCAAAGGGGTGCATCAAACGCAGAGCAACAAAGCCTGTACAGGGAAGGAAAAATCGAAATGATTAAGAACGAGATCGCGCATCCAAGAATTGCTGCACAAGAGGAGTGGCTCGCCGCTCGCAAGTCACTCCTCGAACACGAGAAAGAGGCTACTCAACACCGCGATCGCGTGAACGCCGAGCGGCGAAGGCTACCAATGGTCAAACTTGAGAAGGAGTATACGTTTGAGGGAGCAAATGGCCCTGCCACACTGGCAGATCTGTTCGACGGACGCATTCAGCTCATTGTTTATCACTTCATGTTCGACCCAGAGTGGGACAAGGGCTGCACGGGTTGCACAAGTTATGTGGACTCCTTAAGTGACCTGTCAATGCTGAACGATCGCGAAACGACGTTTGTGCTTGTCTCCCGTGCCCCACTGCCCAAACTCGAAGCCTACAAATCTCTTAGGGGATGGAGCGTTCCGTGGTACTCCTCTTTCGGGAACGATTTCAATTACGATTTCCACGTCACCTTGGACGAGAACGTAGCGCCTATCGAGTACAACTATCGGGATAAGGCTGAGATGGAGAGAAGGAACGGCTCTAATTCGATGCAGGGTGAGGGACACGGTTTGAGCGTCTTCTTCCGCGTTGGCGACGATATTTTCTACACCTACTCGACCTATGCCCGTGGCGTTGAAGGACTCACCAACGCCTACAGCCTCCTCGATGTAACACCATACGGGCGGCAAGAGGCTTTTGAGGACTCGCCTTCGGGCTATCCCCAAAAGCCGACCTACGGATAGGAATTCTGTCAGTTTCTCAAGTTCTCAATGTGCCCATCACAGAAGAAATGTAATGGGCAACAGCAGGAGATGAAGCGATAACAATCAACAAAAGACAACAGGAGTCAATATGCAAACCGAATCACAGAAAGAACACCAGTGGCTACAGAAACTCGTTGGTGAGTGGACCTGCGAAATTGAAGCGATGATGCAACCCGATCAGCCCTCTGAGAAGAGCACAGGAACCGAGAGTGTGCGATCGATCGGCGGACTCTGGGTTCTGGCTGAAGGGCAGGGCGAGATGCCTGGCTGCGGTCACGCAACAACCTTAATGACGCTTGGCTACGACCCCCAGAAACAGCGATATGTAGGCACCTGGGTTGGGTCGATGATGACCTATCTCTGGCTGTACGATGGCGAACTGGACGCGGATGAGAAGGTGCTGATGCTCAATTCCGACGGACCTGCAATGGCTGATGGCGAGAAGATGGCAAAGTACAGGGACATGATCGAGTTCAAGAGCAACGATCATCGAGTGATGACCTCATATGTGCTGGGTGACGACGGGCAGTGGCGTCACTTCATGACCGCGAACTATCGACGACAGTCATAGAAGCTGAGAGCAAATCGTATATGCAGTGGAATTGAATCATTCAACCCTTTGTTCTACTGACGTTGTCCTTGATAGAGAGTGGGATCATTCCTTTCGACACAGTTTTGCGACGCATCTGCTGGAGCGTGGATATGACATCTGCACAATTCAGAAGTTGCTAGAGCACAAAGACGTAAAGACGACGATTTACAGCCACGTGCTCAACAAAGGCGATCGCGGTGTTCATAGCCCGATCGCCTGCCTCAGGGTTGACGCTTGAGCATTGCACCCAAATGAGCCAGTGAACTTGCCTTTGAACCAATTTGAGAACACGTCTATCCTAAACAACATCAACCCATAGCTCAACGCGATCGCCAACGACTTGAAGATTGGCAAGAAGTTGCTAGGCTATCTCTTGCTGCATCGCCTGAGTAGTCATGCCTTTTCAGGAATCATTATGCTTAATTTTGCATTTACCTCATTCGATTGACAATATCAATAGAAACGGTAGCGAACCTTGTGCTATCTACAGAACGGGTGCGAAGCAAGAGCCGTGTTCAAGGGCTTGCTGCTTGACAATACGGCAGCGTCGGTACCGCTTGTTTCACAGCATAGGCAGCTCCAGGCACTAAAATAAACTCACTCGCACCAACCCGACTGATGGGACTACCCCAATCATAGGTATAACCTAGTCCTGTCCAGGGTTGGAGTGCTGCCCGAATGCTTCTAAAGTACAACGCTTGATAAAAGGACTGATAGTTTTGAATGCCAGACCCCTCGGTGCGACCAGTTACTTTGGGCGGGACTTCTGCAAAATTGAGCGGGCAGCGTCTCTGTGTAATGTCCGGATTCACGCAGGGTCGGAAGAGATCTTGGGGACTCACCCAGAGTTCGACAAACCGATCATACTCCCAACTGGGATTCAGACCCAGGTATTGCTTTAAGCGGAGCGTTAAGTCGGCTTCTGTTGCATTCGGATGCTGTTTCAAGTAGCGTTGGCAGAATTCTTTAACTTGAGGCGCAACTGTGACCCAGAGGAGTTGGTCTTCTTGTTTGGAACTCTTCACGTTGGGCTTGAGGTAACGCTCATAGACCTTTTGGCTTTTCCAGGTGACGACTAAGACTTGCGTCTTGGTTGAATTCCAGACTAGCAGAGGATTGTCCGGTGTAATTGGAATGAGCGTATCTACATCTTTTTCCGGCTCAACTAGCGCGGCCTCTTGAATGGCCGCGCGATAGGTTGCCTGTAGTGGGTCGGTTGAGGGTTGAGCAAATCCGGGTAGTAGCAAAACGCCTGGTGTGCATAATGCCGCCAGCACAAAGCCCAACGCCTGGATGCTTTGCTGGGTGGCCCGCTTGCTCATGCGCCTAACCAAGGGGCAACCCGGAAAAAAGCGGGCTGTTAGCTGTCGATCGCTGGCTCGTGATCTTGGCGCTTGCTTAGGAGCCTGGGCTGATAGCTCTTTGCTCTGACTACAGGGCAGAAGTTTCATCAGTTTGTACCTCGCTGCGGCGAGTCTTTAGGCGCTCGCCTCTTCTAAGGATGCCCTACAACATTTCCGAAAATGATTGTTTTGGGCAATGTTTGAGCCGATAGCTGCTTCATAGTAGGAGTTTCAGTTGTACTACAAACGTTACTCCATGACCCATTTTTGGTATCGTGGACTCTAAGTTTCATCCTGCTTTGAAAGCTGTTCCTGCAAAAACTCAAGGACACGCTGCAAGACTCGATGGGTTGGATGCCCACTACCACGGTAGCCAAGCGTTAGGGTCGGGTGAGAATTCTGAGGAATGTGGTAGGGATTCCCAGGTTTAGAGTTAATCTCGATCGTTTCCAGTATCCTCCCACGTCTCCAACAGAGTTCGGGGCTCTCTTCGATCACATCAGGTGTGTCATCGAATTGTTGCCGCAACGTCTCAAATCGCTTGGATGGGCTGATCTTGTCTTCTGAAAACCGCAATGCCAGGATTGGAACTCCTTGCTCTGCTCGTTTTTTGGCGGCCTCTAAATCCTGCTGCGAGATCCCCAACGCCGCTTGATGAGAATGGGTAATCCCAAACGGCAAGGCGGGCTGACCCACGATCGGGGCCATCACCGACTCGTCCGCCATCAACGACAGAACGAATCCACCAGTGAGGCACATGCCGATCACGCCGACTCCCCGATTTCCGCATTCCTCGTGAGCTTTCCGACAGAGTGCGCGTAGCCAAGTGGTGATGGGACTGGACTGATGTTTAGCAAAGCAGTAAAACTCCTGGCTAATACAAAGTTGCGCCGTGTAAGCCAACGTATTCGGGATGGAGAGCGGTTCGTCTGGCTGGCCAAACAGAAGTGGCAGGTAGACTGTAAACCCTGCATCCGCAATCCGTCGCGCTAAGTCAACGCATTCGGGAATCATGCCTGGCAGTTCATGCATGAGGATGACAGCAGGTCCTTCACCTTTGCGATAGACCCGCCGAGAGGAGCCAGCCTCAGCAAAATCAAACATGACAAAATCATGCATCCGATGAACTCCTCCGGTTAGTGTCTACAGCCCCAGCATAACCGCTGATTCGATTGGTGATGAACTACTCAGCTCAAGATCGTGGGTGGGTTGTTGCCCCTCAAAGCGGCAACAACTCGCTTAAATTGCAACTGCAGCTTGAGTCGCTTCGATCAGTTGCGGGTCTTCCTTGCGAACCTCAGACATGAAAAAGACAAGAATAGCCTGGCTCGCGCCCATACTTATAGGTAAACCGAAGGCTGCTCTCGCTCCGAAGGCTTTAGCGATTTGATTCCGTAAGAAATAGGACTTCAACTCAGCAGCAGCATCGACTAACCATTCTGCTTCTTGAGTGACCCAAACCCGACCGGGCAAGCCTTCACCTGGATGCAAGACAAACTTTTGGCTACAGTTATGAAAATGCTCCCAGTCAATTCTGCGATCGCTGCTTAGATCAATTCGGGTATACCACGCTGAACTGATTTCTAGCAGTTTACGGTCTGGTGTAGGAGTCCAGGCTTCACCGTACTCCCAAGCGGTTGCTTCACAAACCGCTTGCAGGAGAGCCGTCAGTACCGGATCAACCTTAAGTGAGAAAGTGTTGAGTGAGGAAGTGTTCCGGGTAGAAGCAGAGAGGGTGGGTGAACCACCCTCCCGTATTCGCTCTGGCTTAGTCATGCGATTTTGCGTATCATTGCTAAACAAATGCTTGTCATTAAGGCAAACAATATATTACGGGGCACCTTGCTTACTGTTAAACAACGCACATCTTCGCGGTTTAACCTGATAAAAGGGTTGAGCCGAGATAGGCTTCCTAGTGAGGTAGAGAGGACTCCTTCCCGTGTTTTGGCGTTTCCCATAGCTTTTTGGCTCAAACCAACGTTAAGGCTGTTATTTCATTAGAACGGAAGCTGTGATGCCCTGAGCATTGAGGGCTTGATAAAACTTGAAATTCAAAATCGAATTTAGGAAGCGATCGTAAACATGCCTTAAAACTGCGCGGCGTGTTCTAGAAGTCTAATCATGTAAAAGTTCGCCTGGTTTTGGGTGAGAATTGGCGTCTAATTCCTTTATGTCGCGATCTCTTAATCAATTGGCAGGCTCTTTAATCTCTTCAGGCTCAGACGATTTTGAGTTTGCTGTAAAACTCCCATAAGATGATTGGTGAACCGCGATAACTTCAAAATTCCCTATCCTCCAGTGGTGAACTATGAACACAGAGAACGATTCTAGCGATCGTGTTGCTGATATCTTGCAACGCTTCCAAACCCTCATTGATGAGGATCTCAGTGATGATGAGATCGAAACTCGGCTCAAGACAGATTTCACAGAGGAAGAACAAAAGATTATCAGTGAGACTTTTTTGAGCCTGATTGAAGCAGGCGAAACCGAGCGCCATTTTCCATTAGATAGCTGAGGGGAGGTTCACTATCGAGCCAATTGCGATCAATCAAACAATTGATATTAAGACGATTCTAATTGAAAAGCTGGACGAGCTGTAAAGCAAATCTGAGTGGTAACACTGTAGATTTAAGGTGGCAACGCTTTGGAACCCTGATAGCTATTAGGCCACAGCTATCAAGAGCGCTAGCTTGCGCTTACCCCTGTTACCACCAGTTCCACTTCGCTCCTCATCAAGCCATTAAATAATTTTACGATCGTTCGGAGTTTGGCAAAGCCAAGCGCACTTGATCTGTGCCGTTATCAAGATTGATTTCACTACAACTAAATCACGCAGGATTACCGAGTCGTTCAGATAAAGTTTTCAGCTAAAGTTTATTCAGCCAACACAGCAGATACTGTTTACTCAAGATGCAGCTTTTTAGATTATTGGAAGTCATAATGTTGATTATCTTGACGCAAAGTTGATCATCTTGATATTACGTGCTGCAAGAAAGGAATTCATTCCATTGATTAGTAAGTAAAACGCTATGAAAGATAGCTATTACTCTACAGCGCAGGCACGAAACACAACAGAAAGATTATTGGCTGGCATCTCATAAATATTAAGGAGCGAAAGCTCTTGAGCTTGGGCAATGGCGACAACTTCATCCAAATCGTGCACACCCCACTCTGGATTCTGCATTTGTAGACTTTGCTCAAATGCCTCATTGCTTGGTGCAGTGTGTTGACCATTCTGTTTAAACGGCCCATACAGGTAGAGAATGCCATTTGGCGGAAGCAGGCGTCTTGCTCCGTCCATTAAGCCAAGGCAAGCAGACCAAGGGGCGATGTGAATCATATTGATATTGACGATCGCGCTGATTGTCTCGCGCTGAAAGTCAGTTGTCAGCAGTGCTTCTGGCAGTTCGCTCCGCTCAATGCTCCAGACAGAATCGCTGGCATCCAGTGCGATCGCGGGATACAGATTCTCTGCTGGCTCTAACTCTCGCCACGCCTCGATGCTCTCTCTAGCCACCGGATTAGGGTCGGACGGTAACCATCGGCGAGGAGCCAGTCGCGGGGCGAAGTAAACCGCGTGCTGTCCAGTTCCACTGGAGATTTCCAGTACGGTTCCGACTGGGGGCAGGACTTGCAGCAAAATATTTAGAATGGCATCGCGATTGCGATCTGTTGCTGGTGCATAGTGCCGTTTGTCGGTTGATTTACTCATTAGAGAAGGTTTGTGTGCGATTGAGATCGATCTATAATGACGAATTATTGAGAAGAATGTATTAATCTTTAGGAGCAAAATTGTGACGAGTATTCAACAGCCGCGATCGCCATTCGCAATTCTAAGCCCAAGCTCAACCGACAGCAGTAGATTTCAGATCGTTTGGCTTGTGGTTCGCGTGGTCGTCGGCTTACTCATGATTCACAACGGATTTAGCAAGCTTGCCGATGTCCAAGGATTTGCCACCAATGTTGTTAAACTGATTGGTCTGCCCTATCCCGTTTTCTTTACCTACTGTGCCGCTTACACTGAAATCATCAGTTCCATTTTGCTGGCACTGGGACTGCTCACTCGGCTTAATGCAGTAGCGTTACTCTTCACAATGTCGATCGCAGTCTATTTTCATCTCAAAGGTGAAGGTTTTCACGTTGCGCCCATTGAGGCGGCTTCTCTATACTCGCTGATTTATCTTCTGTTTGCTGTTGGGGGAGGTGGCGTTTTTGCGCTTGATTCTGTTCTAGAGAAGTGGCTCACGCGATCGCAGAACACAACTCCATAATAATCCTCAAAGTAGACTGACGACTTTGTTTCTGCACTGAGAGTTTCTGCACTGAGAGAACGCACTGTAAACAACGAGCAATTAATTCGCTCTGGCTGTCCTATTCTTAGTCTGTTACTGGCTAGGAGTAGGACAGGATGACAATGCAAGCTCTACGGATTAGAACGTCAGCACCGCCCGGATCACTTCCCCCCTGTGCATTAGATCAAATGCCTCATTGATTTGCTCAACTGGCATGATCTTTGTGACCAAATCATCAATATTGATCTTTCCATCCATATACCAATCGACAATTTTGGGGACATCTGTTCGACCCCTTGCTCCGCCAAACGCCGTTCCTCTCCACACTCGCCCCGTCACTAGTTGAAACGGTCGCGTGCTAATTTCCTGTCCTGCACCTGCAACGCCAACGATAATACTTTCGCCCCAGCCTTTGTGACAACATTCCAATGCTTGACGCATCACCTTAACATTACCAATACATTCAAAACTGTAATCGGCTCCGCCACCCGTTAAGTGAACCAAATGAGCAACCAAATCGCCCTCTACTTCCTGCGGATTCACAAAATGAGTCATTCCTAACTTTTCGGCTAGCGATCGCTTTTCTGGGTTCAAATCAACGCCAATAATCATATTTGCGCCAACCATCCGCGCTCCCTGAATGACGTTGAGACCGACGCCACCCAGACCAAATACAACCACATTTGCTCCCGGCTCCACTTTTGCTGTATTAATCACGGCTCCGAGCCCAGTCGTGACCCCGCAACCAATCAAGCACACTTTCTCAAATGGAGCATCTTCCCGAATCTTTGCGACTGCGATTTCAGGCAGAACAGTGTAATTTGCAAACGTCGAGGTTCCCATGTAGTGCAGGATCTTTTGTCCGCCAATCGAGAAGCGACTCGTACCATCGGGCATCAATCCTTGTCCTTGCGTCATCCGAATGGCTTGACACAGGTTTGTTTTACCGCTCAGACAGTACTCACAATTCCGGCATTCTGGAGTGTAGAGCGGAATGACATGGTCGCCTGGTTTAACACTCTTAACACCTTCGCCCACCTCAACGACGATTCCAGCCCCTTCATGCCCTAAAATGGCTGGAAACAAGCCTTCTGGATCCGCACCTGACAAGGTGTAAGCATCGGTATGACACACTCCTGTTGCTTTAATTTCGACTAATACCTCTCCGGCTCTCGGTGCTTCTAGCTGAACGGTTTCGATGCTGAGGGGCTTTGCAGCTTCGTAAGCAATAGCAGCTTTAACATCCATGACTTGCTCCTAAGGGTAGATCGAAATATACAGGATTGATCTTAAACGAAACACCATTTAATTTTCACTTTCCCTCTTGCACTCGCCAAAGATACCAGCTTGCGATCGTGCGATAGGGTTTCCAAGCTTGACCCAAAGCTTCAGTTGTTTTTTTATCTGGCAGCTCTGCTAACTCATATACTCGACGAATGCCTGAGCGAACGCCCAAGTCATCGACGGGCAGAACGTCCCAGCGATGCAGCCGAAAGATTAGCAACATTTGAACCGTCCAACGCCCGATGCCTTTGATGTGTGTTAGCGTTTGAATAATCGTTTCGTCATCTAATAATTCTAATTCTGCGATCTCTGGAACATTTACTATCTTTTGCGCTAAATCTCTTAAGTAAGAAATCTTTTGTCGTGAAAGTCCAACCCCTCGTAACGTTTCATCTGGCGTTGCTAAAAGTGATTCAGGCGAGAAAATTTGATCTGCATAAATCTGTAAAAAGCGAACGTGAATTGCTGTTGCTGATGCGGTCGAAAGCTGTTGATAAATAATTGACCTTGACAACGAATAAAATAGGTCGCCAGTATGTTGAGCTTGATCCAAGGTGCAAGCTCCAACCCGATCGATCACTCGCCCTAAGATTGGATCAGAGGCTTGTAGAGTTTTGAGTGCGATCTCATAATCCATCGCATAATTCATTGTTATTTTTTCACCATCAGCACTGATTTTACAGGTCGTTGAATCGGCTTTCCGTTCTCATTGAGTTTGCCATAAACTAGGCGTCCTCGATAGAGCATTGCAGACGAACTCCCCCCGTCTAAATTCATCGCTTGCTGAACCCCTAACCCCTTCATAAATTCTGCTAGTTGCGGCAGAGAAAGTCCTGACGCAGTCGGCATTTTCGGTTTTTGAGCAACCATCACCAAAACCACCACTCCGTCTTTAGTAATTCCCACTGCGCTTCTAGCATTGGGTTGATTCATCCCGATCGCGTCTCGCCCGGTTGCCGCATCGACAAAGCCTTCTTCTGAAGCGGTCAGCGTGGGTAGGAGTCGCGGTCCGCCCCCCACTGCATCCACCAACTGGCAATCGGGCGGAATGGCGTCTTGATGGGCGGCAATAGCGTATTGCACCCTCTGCCCACACTGATAGCGTCGAAATTCGGTGCGATTAAAAATTTGATTTAAGTAAGGCTGCATCTTTGGATTTTGCGTTAGTCGCTCATTTTCATGAGGATCAGCCACCTGCTGACCGTCTATCGTGATGTAACTCGTTGACTTTTGATTGACTGGATCGAAGAAGCCAGCATTGAGTATCGCGATCGCATCCGTACGAGCCGCGAATTGAGCCAAAGAATCCGTGCGTTTCGATAGGCCAACTTGTACAAGATGCCGCATGGCATCTAGGGTCAACGTGTAAACCTCACTTTGCGGCAGTTGATAAATTTGATAGTGCAAAGAATTTGTAGGCAAGGCTTTTGGGGATGTTGGGGATGCGATTGGCTCTGCCAAGCTCCGAAGGATCGTCGCTCTAGATAGGACTGGAATCGAGGGTAGCGTATGACTAATCCACACAATTAGTCCGCTACACCCAAGTATTCCAACTCCAATCTGCCAGATCTTTCTCACGATGTTTTCCCCAACTCATCCATCTAAATTTGACAGTAAAAATCTGACAGATTAATAAAGTGTTTTCTAAATAGAGTGTTCTCTAAAACCGTATCATTTTGGTGAAGGGCTAGAAGTAGACTCGGTCGAATCCTCGCCATTCTAAACGCTTTAAATGTGTTAAATCTTACAAAACGATCGAGACAAATTAGTGCAGTAATCGTAGAAAAAGCAGTTCAGTACTCCATCGGTGTTGCCTACCCTCGATCGCTGGCTATTGATTCTGCTTGAACAATCGAGAGAAGAATAAACATTTTTCGGAAGATTGGACAAATTCTAGAATTTGTCTTCAATTCTTGGTTCACCAGAGATTTAATCCTTTAAGTCGTCTCAGAACAACGCGAATCTGTTTAGAGATAGATCCTCTCCGTATTATTTGTCAAACGCCTTGGAAATTGTCCTGATACATCAGTGAAAACCGTGTATCAGTAGACGAGTCACTGTATTGTCAGCGAATTATTACTGACTTACGGATACAGCCCCTTGCAGCCCGGTGTAGCGCGTCTCACCTCCCTCAGAGCCTATGAAGTTAAAGTTAACACCCACCAAGATCTCACTTCTCGCCATCAGCGCATTTGGGGCGCTCGTCGCCCAAGAGCTAATTCGCACTGAAGCCCGAACCCCAACGCCGACAGGAGATAAATTTAAGCGTAAACAATCGAACCTAGCTGCCCGCGCTGCTGCTAATCCAGCCGCGTTAGCTCAGCCAGAATTAGGGGGGCAAGAATTTCTGTCATCGGCAGTGAGAAGCACTCCTCCTCAGCCGCGATCGGTATCCGTGCCAAAAACGCCTGACTTAAAAGTATCTGATCTAGCGATCGCTGAACTGCCCCCACCGCCCCCGCCACTCGAAGTTAATCTGCCTGCGCCGCCACGGGTAAAAGAAATCCCCATTCAGATCAAGTCAGTCGGGGTTGATCAACTACCGAGCGACTCGATTGTGGCAGCGTCGCTGAGTTCTGACATACCATCTAAATCAGATCCTGCGCCCGCAGAACAGCAATCTGAAACTAAAGTTCAATCTAAAGAAATTCAATTTAAAGAAGCTGAAGCGGAGGCATCAGAAGCGGCATTCACTCCTGCATCGTCGAAAAATGATCTGGAAGGACATCGTGCCCAACCCGCCATTCAAGCTCTCATACAGCAAGGGATTGTCCAAACCGAGGCCGACGGCAGCTTCCGCCCAGATGCCTCAGTTACGGATCAGCAGTTTAGCAGCACGTTGAAAAGGGCATCTAGCAACGCCTCGACCCCCATTAGTCAGACCCAACGTCCGAAAGACATCGTGACGCAAGCCGATTCCACAACCTTTGTCTACCGTCAACTTCAAAAAGCTGAGGCGGCTAAACCCACATTCGCTGCGCCTGTCGCGGCTCAAACTAGCACTGCTCCACTACCTCAATTGGTCAGTGCCGATCTGTCAGGACTCAATGCAACGCCAGCCGTCAGTCAGACCATACCGAGTGTTTCACCTAGCCCAGCGACTCCTGGAGCTCCTGCCATGCCTCCAGCCCAAACCCCGACTGAAGCTTCTCGCTTCCAAGCCGTGCAGGTTGCAGCGGCTGCGAATGTGGATTCCTACACGTTAGGAATAGGAGATCGCATCAAAGTAGACGTGTTCAACGTCGAGGAGTACAGCAAAGAGTATCAAGTTTTGGTTAACGGCACGCTGAACCTCTATCGAGTCGGCAACTTGTCGGTCACTGGCATGACCCTGAAGCAGGCAGAACGCGCGATCGCAGCCCAGTACGCCCGCGTGCTGAAACGTCCGATGATCAAGGTTAGTTTACGGCGGCTCGACCACTGAACATCGCGATCACGGGAGAGGTCGGACGTCCGGGTTCTTACGCCCTTGACTTATTCTTATGCCCTTGACTTATAAAGATGGCAAATTTTCAGCAGTCACGAAACTCATTCAAGCAGCGGGTGGCATAACCCGATCCGCCAACCCCCGCCAAGTGATTGTTCGACGTCCTCAACTCGGTGGTGTCGATCACGCGATCGCAAACGACGGGGTTTGGGTGAAGAACACGCTAAACGCGCTTAAAGCTGCATTGTCCATCCTATAGCGGATATTTTTGCCAGTACGCTTGTCCGGTAGTAATGACAGCACTTGGCGAAAAGACCCGACTATTGTGTTAAACACTCCCCGTTCTCTCAACGGTTCTGGCGCTCTTGGCGCTCTCAGACGTTTTTACAATACCGATATTTTCAGAACCTGAAAAGCAATTCTCCAAAATGAGAATTGCTGAAGAGTTTCAATATTAAATGCGTTTTGATGCGATGATGCCATGCTACCTATACAGTCAAGAAATCTAGGTAAATCGCCTACAGTATATTCTTCGTAGACATTTAGCTTGTGTGAAGAACGGTCTGTTTTAGGATCATCCTTGAGTATAATTTCGGTGTGCAATTAAGTGTAGTAGATTTTACACATAGGTGACTTTACCAGGACTGCTCTACCACCATTAATCTCTTCTTATAAGGTTTGGTCCTGATGACATCAAAGAATACTAGCTCAAAAGGCTTGGGAAAGCTCTTCACCCTCTTCCAAAGCTCCCATGTCCTCTGGGTTCGACGGGCTAAGATGGTTGCTCAACCATCCATGCCAACGGTTGCTCTTGGTGCTTCGATCGCGTGGTTTGTGCAGGGCTTTGCTGCACCTGTCCTAGCGGCCGATATGTCGTTTGGCAATGCTCAGATTCGATTTGGCGAAGATACCACGCTAGAGTCGTCCTTTCTGGAGTCTCATGGGGCTTATCAATCGACGTTTGGTGTGCTGAACCTAGACACCAACGAGAAAACACCTTTACTGGTTGAATCTAGAGCCGCAGACCAAGCGGGCACGATTTTTCAGCCTTCGAGCAAGATTAGCGATCTTGAGAGCGCGAACGATTTTAGCGGAACGCCTGGAAATACTGTTTCTCAGTCCTCCGCCAAGTACACATTCAAGGCGAAGACGAACTATGCCTTCTATTTGGAATCTTCCTATAATGGGCGCTCGGTTGGAACGGTATACTCCAGCGATGTGTTAAACCCTAATCAGGAGCGGCAGGTGCAATTCAGTGACACTGATATGACTAGCTTGTGCCAAGGCGGTAGCGTCCTACTCTGGGATGATACAGGGTCTAATTTGGTGCGAGACCGTCAGCAGCAAGACCGTGACTATGATGATTTTGTTGTGCAGCTTCGCAATACTGCTTGCCCAGTAGGAGGTGGCGAACTGCTGCCCTCTGAACCGCAAGCTACCACTGCCTCTGGAGGAGCCGTGCCTCCTGTAAGCGGCGGTCAAATTGGCAATGGGCTGTTTTTTGCACTTCCCCTAGTCGGCTTAGCCGCCTTAGCCGCCTTGGATGGAGATGACAACAATTCAAATAAAAGGAATTCAATGGGAAGCGGTGGAGCTCCCCCTGGAATCATTCCTCAGCCACCTGGTCAGGCTGTTCCTGAGCCGTTTACAATCCTGGGTTCAACCACGGCGATTGGGTTGGCGGCTTTAGCTCAACGGCGACGATCCAAGAAACGCAAGTAGAGGAGTTCGTTTGCTTGAGCGTTAGAGGTAACTTCTATGCTTGATACTCAGATTCTTCAGATTTCACTCCTTTCACATACTGCGCTCCGCTCTCAACTAAAAATGTCCCCGCCCATTAGTTTGAGAGCGGGGACATTTTTAGGAGCCTTTCTGCTCAGTGGGTTGAGTGTCTATCTGAGCGTCAAATTGTTCTAAACAGAAATAGCACACTCCTCCAAACAGGAGGACAGCGGTCATTGAGAAGAGCTGCGATCCGTCTCCATGATGCCAGTAGTCAAACGCGTCCATGTTGGCTTGAGCAAACAAAACTGCCATCATCGCCACGCGAATACCGTTGACCAAAAAGGCAACTGCGATCGCAGCGATCGGAATTAGCAACACTTGCAGCCAACCCATTGGAAACAACATTGTAAATAAAAATGCAAGGGTTAGTAATTGCACCATAGACTGAATACCAGAACAACCTGAATAAACATCAACAAATCCAGTGGGCAATATAAGTTTTGTGCCTTCTTGAAGGACAGGAAAGCCAGAATACCACAGAAGATTTCCTGCTAAGGTTGCTGTAGCGTGAGAAATATCAAATAACCCCATCACTGCTGTAGACGAAATCATTAGAAAACTCAGAATCAGTAGCTCCCGCCAATAGGATTTGAGTTCTGAAAGCCCAAATCCAATTAATGCTAATCCCAACCCCGAGATGATTGGAAAAAAACGTAAAACGACATCATAATTAGTTATTAAAGTACTTCGATATAGCACCCAAAAAATGCAAGTGAGACCAACGCCCTTAGCAATGACTGTAGACTTAAGGTTGATACGATTGGCGCAGTGACGCTTAAGAGAATGACGCTTTCGCCACATCATAAACCAAAGGGCTGCATAGCAGAGCGCGTAGGGCTCCAAGGCTACGAATTGTCCCGTATTCCACACCAGTTGGAGTTGAAGTGTTGTGAGGGTTGCTGCAATTCCAAGCATCAGAAACTGAGTGTAGCGCGAAGAGGTCATGTTATTAAAAGGAATAGGAAGGCATCTGTAAACGAGCCAATTGCAGAGCCACTAAGGACGGATATCATTGAGAACGGATATGGGGTATGGAGGAATGCAGCAGAGTAGACGATGGCTCACCACTCAATTTCTCCAATCATTTTCAGCTTTTCCGGACATTTTTTGTACCTTCTGATTGCAGCTTGCGGCATCGATCGCAGCCCGGTTACTGATGGTATAAGCAAACTGACGCGGCAATTGGCTCCAAAGGATCACACGCGATGAGCAATCTGTTTGACCTACCTGAGCCATCAGCAAACGAAGTATTTGAGCCGCTGATCGAAAACGACCAGATTTTGATTGAGCGGATTATCTCCAGGGGACAGACGACTCCTGTTGGGGAATGGTATGACCAAGCGCGAGACGAATGGGTTGTGCTGTTGCAAGGAGAGGCGCGGATAGGCTATGAAGATGGACATGAGGTTTCCCTGCATCCAGGAGATTATCTCTTGATTCCTGCTCACCAAAAGCACCGAGTTGCCTACACAAGTACGGAGCCGCCTTGCGTTTGGTTAGCCATCCATGCGGCATTTACTCTCTAATCTCTTCCTGTCCAGGGGCGACCAGAACTTTATCAACGCGGTTGCCGTCCATATCCATCACCTCAAACCGCAGAGAGTTCCATTCAAAAAAATCGGCGGATTTGGGAATGCGACCGAGATACATCACGACAAACCCGCCCAAGGTTTGATAACTGCCTCGCTCTTCTCCTGGTAATTCTTTTTCTTCAAGGTCGAGTATTTCTTTAAATTGATAGACTGGCAGCATCCCATCGAGGAGCCAAGAGCCGTCTTCGCGCTGCACGGCTTGCGGTTCTGCCAGTTCTTCGACGGATGGAATATCGCCAACGATCGCTTGCAACACGTCCGTCAGCGTCACCAATCCTTGAATCACGCCATATTCATCGACCACAAAAGCAAGCTGCGTTCCAGTTTGCTTAAACAGCTCTAACACCTTCAGCGCACGGGTACTTTCGGGCACGAATACGGGTTGCTGTAAGGAAGTTGTAAAGTCGATTGGCTGTCCTTCCATGGTTTTGACGAGCAAATCGTAGACGTGCACCACGCCCAGCAAATTATCTAACCCGCCATGACACACTGGGAATTTGGCGTGAGAGCTTTCCATCATGCATCGACGATTTTCCTCGAACGAGTCTTCTAGATCAAGCCAAACGATTTCTAAGCGCGGCGTCATGAGAGAACTAATGCGGCGATCGCCGAGCCGAAACACCCGCTTCATGATGTCTTCTTCCGCCTGCTCGAACATACCTGCTTCTGTGCCTTGTTCGATCATGACGCGGATTTCTTCTTCGGTCACCTGCGGCTCATCAGACGGACGGAGGCCTAAAAGTCTGACGACGAGATTGGTGGAGGAACTGAGCATATAGACGATCGGAGCGGCAGCTTTTGCCATCAGGGTCATCGGAAAGGCGGCCCAAGACGCAATCCGCTCTGGTGAATTGAGGGCGACCCGTTTTGGCACCAATTCTCCAATGATCAACGTTAGGTAGGTGAGGCTTAGAACGGCAATGCCAAAGGCGAGGGCTTGACTGTAAGGTTTGAGAGTCGGGATGCCTGCAAAGACGGGTTCGAGCCGAGTCGAGAGCGCTTTCTCACCGAAAGCACCCGATGCAATGCCAATCAAGGTAATGCCAACCTGTACGATCGCCAAGAAATTATTCGGTTCTTCGGCTAATTTCAGTGCCGCTTGGGCTTTTTTATCGCCTTGGTTAGCAAGCTGCTGCAAGCGGACTTTACGAGCAGACACCACGGCCAACTCAGACGTGACAAATAAACCATTAGCAAGCGTTAAAAGCAGAATGATCAGTAAGTCGGTGATGAGCGGTTGCATTCCTGATACTGCCTAATTTCTTGGCAAACGTATAACGGACTGTTTTAGTGTATCTGACCCTAGGGTCCATCATTAGTCCTGAGTGAGGAGTCAAAAAGTTTTATGAGTCCATGCTCATTGAGGAATGACCAACTCTGGAGCAGTGTCTTTAGAATGTAAAAATAGTTCATATTTGTAGTTCATACTTCGGGTTCCCCCCAGAGGCGTCTGATGGCTTTTTCTTCGATTACTCGTGCGCTCGGTCGGTTGCCTCTAACGGCTGAGTTGCTTAGCAAGCTGACTGGTCAAGGCTCATTGCACCTGAGCGGCTTGGCTCGGCTACCCAAGGGCTTAGTCGCGTCAACGCTGGCTCAAACTCATTCACGCCCCCTGCTGATCGTGACCTCAACCTTAGAAGAAGCAGGACGCTGGAGCGCCCAGCTTGACGCGATGGGCTGGCAGACGATGCAGTTCTACCCGACATCAGAGACATCGCCCTATGAGCCGTTTGACTCGGAAGCGGAGATGACGTGGGGACAGCTTCAGGTGCTGGCGGAGCTAGTTAAGAATAGAGATGAAGGCGGAGGAACGCCTGACGACAACGCTGGCGCAAGGAGAGATGAAGATGGAACACCTAATGGCGACGCTAACCTAAACAACGCTGACAGAAGAGATCAAAAAAGCGCTGGCTTATCCCTAGCGATCGTGGCCACCGAACGCGCTCTCCAACCCCACCTTCCCCCCGTGGAAGCCCTTGCGTCTTATTGTCTGCCGCTTCAGAAGGGACAAGAGCTAGATCTGAATCGGTTGAGTGAAGAAGTAGCGCGGCTGGGCTATGAACGGGTCAATTTGGTTGAAACCGAGGGACAGTGGAGCCGTCGGGGGGACATTATTGATGTGTTTCCGGTGGCGTCAGAATTGCCGATTCGTCTCGAACTGTTTGGCGATGAGTTGGATCAGATTCGAGAGTTTGATCCGTCTACTCAACGATCGCTCGATCGCATCGAAAAAATTGTGCTCACGCCGACCAGTTTCTCACCGCTCATTCAAGCCGCTTTAACGGCTGGCGATCTGGCTCCTTATCTCTCCGCCGAAGAGCAAGAGCGCTTCGAGCAAGAACAACCGCTTGAAGGAATGCGACGGTTCTTAGGATTGGCGTTTCAGCATCCGGCGTCGCTGTTGGACTATTTGCCAGAAAACACGCTGATCGCGATCGACGAACCGG
Organism: Myxacorys sp.; assembly: GCF_059501405.1. Taxonomy (NCBI): domain Bacteria; kingdom Bacillati; phylum Cyanobacteriota; class Cyanophyceae; order Leptolyngbyales; family Leptolyngbyaceae; genus Myxacorys; species Myxacorys sp. Next base: position 14,176 of record NZ_JCACCM010000081.1, on the reverse strand, counting down.
ATATGACGCAGGCACACAGCGATCGCTGGGTCGAACATGTGGAAGAACAGTGGCAGGACGTCAGCGCCAAGCATCCATTGCCGAAGATTCATCGCTCGTTCACCGATTCTCTGGTTCAAGTCGAACAGTTTGAGCGGCTTTACTTGTCTGAACTCGCGGAGGAAAAAAACGGATTGAATCTGGCAAGCCGCCCGGTTCCAGCCATTCCGCATCAGTTTGCTCGATTAGCGGAGACCCTGAGAGGAGAGCGCGATCGCAACTTTGCAATCTGGCTGGTGTCGGCGCAACCTTCCCGATCAGTGGCGCTGTTGCAAGAACATGACTGCCCGGCGCAGTTTGTGCCGAATCCGCGAGATTATCTAGCGATCGATAAACTCCAGATTCAGCATGTGCCCGTTGCCGTCAAATATTCGGGTCTTGCAGAACTTGAAGGCTTTATCCTGCCAACGTTTCGGATTGTTGTCATCACCGATAAGGAATTCTTTGGACAGCAAACGCTGGCAACCCCAACCTATGTTCGCAAACGGCGTCGTGCCGCGTCAAAACAAGTCGATCCTAACAAGCTTCAGCCGGGAGATTATGTCGTTCATAAGAGTCATGGGATTGGGCAATTTATCAAGCTCGAAAGCCTGACGATCAATCAAGAAACGCGGGAATACCTGGTTCTAAAGTACGCCGACGGACTGCTGCGGGTCGCTGCCGATCAGTTAGGATCGCTATCTCGATTTCGCGCCGTAGGCGATGCCAAGCCCGAACTCAATAAAATGTCGAGCAAGGCGTGGGAGAAAACCAAGGGCAAGGTTCGCAAAGCAGTTAAGAAAGTGGCGGTCGATCTGTTGCAGCTTTATGCTCAACGCGCTCAGCAGCAAGGCTTTACCTATCCTGTGGATATGCCGTGGCAAGCCGAAATGGAAGACTCGTTTCCCTACCAGCCCACCCCCGATCAGCTAAAAGCGACGCAAGATGTCAAGCAGGATATGGAAAGCGATCGCCCAATGGATCGCCTTGTTTGCGGCGATGTTGGATTCGGGAAAACGGAAGTGGCAATTCGCGCGATTTTCAAAGCCGTTACGGCCGGAAAACAAGTCGCGCTCCTCGCTCCAACCACGATCCTGACGCAGCAACACTATCACACGCTGAAAGAACGGTTTGCGCCCTACCCGATTCAAGTCGGATTGCTGAACCGATTCCGATCGCCGGAAGAACGCAAAGACATTCAGCGCCGATTGAGTACGGGCGAATTAGATATTGTTGTTGGAACCCATCAACTGCTAGGAAAAGGCGTCGCCTTCAAAGATCTGGGTTTGCTCGTGGTGGACGAAGAACAGCGATTTGGCGTCAATCAAAAAGAGAAGATTAAATCCCTTAGAACCAAGGTCGATGTGCTAACCCTCAGCGCGACGCCGATTCCGCGAACTCTCTACATGGCCCTATCGGGCGTGAGAGAAATGAGCTTGATTACCACGCCGCCCCCCTCTCGCCGTCCGATCAAAACGCACTTATCGTCTTACGATCCAGAAATTATGCGATCGGCAATTCGACAAGAACTCGATCGCGGCGGACAGGTGTTTTATGTTGTCCCGCGTGTCGAGGGAATCGAAGAGATCTCAGCCCGCTTGCGCGAAATGGTTCCGGGGGCAAGGATTGCGATCGCGCATGGTCAAATGCCAGAATCAGAACTCGAATCGGTCATGCTGACGTTTGGCGCAGGCGAGGCTGATATTCTCCTCTGCACCACAATTATCGAATCGGGGTTAGACATTCCCAGAGTCAATACGATTTTGATCGAAGACTCTCAGAAATTTGGGCTGTCGCAGCTTTACCAACTGCGGGGACGAGTCGGACGGGCAGGCATCCAGGCGCACGCTTGGCTGTTCTACCCGAAGCAGCATCAACTCTCAGACGCGGCTCGCCAGCGATTGCGAGCCCTTCAAGAATTTACTCAACTCGGTTCTGGCTATCAGCTTGCGGTTCGAGATATGGAAATTCGCGGTGTCGGTAACTTACTCGGCGCAGAACAGTCGGGACAGATGGATGCGATCGGGTTTGATTTGTATATGGAAATGCTGCAAGACGCGATCAAAGAAATCCGGGGTCAAGAAATTCCGCAAGTGGACGATACACAAATCGATCTGCAACTCACAGCCTTTATTCCTGCCGATTACATTCCCGATCTTGATCAAAAGATGAGTGCTTACCGTGCCGTTGCCACCGCTCAATCGAAGCAAGAACTGACGCAAATCGCGGCAGATTGGAACGATCGCTATGGCACGATTCCGGGAGCATCTCAACAACTCTTGCGTGTAATGGAACTTAAACAAGTCGCGAAAAAACTTGGTTTCTCTCGCATCAAGCCCGAAGGCAAACAGCACGTCATTTTAGAAACGCCAATGGAAGAACCCGCGTGGAACTTGCTGAAAGAAAACTTACCCGAGCATCTGCGATCGCGCTTCGTCTTCATGCCAGGAAAAGTGACGGTGCGAGGCTTGGGAATGCTGAGCGCCGATCAGCAATTGTCGAATCTGATCGATTGGCTGGGTCGAATGCAGGGAGCTTTACCGGAACTTGCTTTGGTGTAGGCGACTCGGCAGTCTTGCTAAAATTTGACGTGTTTCTTATTTTTCCTGCGGCTTATGGAAACGACAAAATTATCTAGCGACGGTCAAGTCACCATTCCTCAAGTATTGCGTGAGATGCATCAGTGGAAAGTGGGACAGGAATTCGTTGCGATCGATACTGGAGACGGAGTTCTCCTTAAACCTAAACCGCCATTTGTAGAGACGACTTTAGATACTGTCGCGGGATGTCTCAAACACGATGGAACGCCCGTCAGTTTGAAGGAGATGGAAGAGGCAATCCGTCGCGGAGTAGAGGAGACATGGCATGATCGCCGTTGACACAAATATTGTGGTTCGATTACTGACCCAAGACGATGCCCTTCAGTACGAAAGAAGTTATCAGCTTTTTCAATCTGAGGCTGTTTTCATTCCCAACACAGTCATTCTTGAAACAGAGTGGGTTTTGCGGTTTTCGTACAAGCGCCAGTCTCATGAGATCCGCACAGCATTCAAAAATCTCTTTGGGCTGCCAAATGTTCACTTAAGCAACGCTAGATTAACTGAGCAGGTCTTGCAATGGCATGAGTGTGGCTTAGATTTTGCGGATGCTTTTCATCTTGCCCAATGCCAGCTATGTTCTGATTTCTATACGTTTGATGCAAAATTTGTTGATGGAGCGAAAGAACTGTCATCGTGTAGGGTGCAATATCCTCAAACTCAGGTGTAATTTTGGAACTCCGTATTATGAATACTACAAAGCGAGAAAATGAACGTCACCGCCGCAAGCGGACGGTGTATCACTTCGCTCCACTCGCACGCTTCGCGGCTCGATTCCGCTCAACAGCACCCTTCGGACGCTGTAGTTTCCGAACGCAGCAAGCTGCGGGGAATCGACCCGCAGAGATTGAATCGCTTCTAAGAAAGCTTCCTGATGACTGCTCAATCGAAGATGTGCAATATCATCTCCATGTTTTAGCTAAAGTTCAACAGGGATTAGAAGCAGCAGACACTCAAGGAACAGTGACTCAAGAAGAAGCGGAAGAGCGCTTGAATAAATTCGTATGAGGATAAATCGTGAGTGAAGTAGAGAAAGATTATGAATTAAAAGTGCTGAAAATGGTGCTCAATACATATTTAGAACGAAATCGCATCGGCTATGGCGGAGGAAGGGCTTAAATCACTTGAGGCTAATCGCGATCGGACCGTGCGGAATTTAGCTACGAAAATTTACAGCCAGAGCGGGCACAAAGTTGACTTATACAGTATACGAAAGCTAGTTGATTCTAGAATTGAAGGCATGAAGCACCAGCTAGCTGCTGATAAAGAACGTAGGGCTGAGGAAGCTCATCAAGATGAAGAACGTAGGGCTGAGGAAGCTCGTCGAAGGGATGCAATCAAAGCTTTTGTTCCTGCAAGAGTTCAGAAAATAGTTAGTGAGCAGTTGCAGGTAGATGAGAATAAAGTTAACTTAGACAGCCACTTGGTGAAAGATCTAGGCATGGATGAAGTAGCTTGGGTTAACCTTTCAATGGAACTAGAAGAAGAGTTTGATATTGAGATACCCGACAAAATAGTGGAGGATGGGTGGATCACTATTAAGAACCTCGTGAATCTTATCCAGAAGATACTCTTAGCTTAGATTCAGTATTTGTTCGTAATGGGAGCAAGTTTCTGAAAGAAAACTTGTCAGAGCATCTGCGATCGCGCTTCGTCTTCAATCCCGGAAAAGTCACGGTGCGCGGCTTAGGAATGCTGAGCGCTGATTAGCAATTGTCGAACCTAATCGATTGATTTAGCCGAATGCAGGGAGCCTTGCCTGAACTCGCCTTGGTAGAGTATTGTCAAAGTTAAATAAATCAGAATGTTGGATATAGAAAATCAGCCTGAAAATCAGGACGGTACTTCTGAAAATAGGCGCGATCGTTGGGTGTCCACCGCTCTACCCAACTCTCCGTTTCATCAATGTTGTATTCGGTCGTTCCGCGACGTAATCCGCGCTGTTGTGCCACCTCCAAAGAACAATCCACCCAAATCTTGAATGATAATACGGCAGCAAACTGGGATGCAGCGCACTGATGCCCTCAACGATGAGATAATCGATCACTTCTATTTCTCGCCAACCCCCCAGTTTGCCCTGATGCCAATCAAATACTTGATAGCGAATGGGGTTGCCTTGAGTGGCCGGAATCAGAACTTGGTGTTCTAAGCGATCGCGATCAAACACAGTCCAATCTGACGATCGTACATCTCGCTCTGCAACCCAAAACTCATCCATTGAAACGACTGCAGCAGCGTGCAATTGCTTCGCTAACCGTCTCGCCAGCGTGCTTTTGCCAGACCCTCCAAATCCTGATATGCCAATTGAGATCAGTTGATTTTGTGGGTTTGGTAGCCCAAGAATTGCTTCAGTGAGTTGAGCGAATTTAGACATGCAGTTCGAGTTGCCAGGATTTTACATTGTTTCTTCATTTCCACTATTTTTGACGAGAACGGCAAGAGCAGTTAGCACTAGCTGGTGGGTAGTTGGAAATGGTGAGATAGCGATCGCAGTGCCGCTATCGTTCTTAATTGATGCAAAGTTTTGTAATGAAAACAAACGGATTCAGTTGTGATGCTCTTTTTATCAGAATGGCATCAAATTTAAGTGAAAGTGAGTAGCTTTATGTATTAAAAATCACCTCTAATGTAAAGTATAGGCTTTAGTATAGGCTTTGTGTTTTGCGCCTGAGCAGATGTTACAAAAACTGGACATGGCGTAAATGGTCGGTATAAAAAATTGAGTGTGCTTTTGTAATAGAATTGCGGTTTTTACATGTATCATTTGTGGCAACTTTAAAAATCCAGTGTCACCGTTGAGTCCTTCAAAATGCCCTTTCTTTAACCGCTTTGAAATCGTCCAAGTTAGAAAACGTTAATTTTTCGGCTGATTTTTTAGTGCCATAAAGCACACATAACCTACGACTGCTAGCACCAAGCTTGTTATTTGGAGTAGTAGACAGTACTCTATTTATGACTTAGGTGTTGACCGCATTTAACTGCGGACTACTAGATAAAGAAATTGTGCATTTAGGTTCATCTCTCTACAACTCGGCTAACATGGTGCAGATTGATCACCCAGGTTACACTTCCATACTGGGATCAACCTTCGTGCCTATTCAGTCTTGATTGAGGAGGTCTTTTCATAAAGCGATTACGAACGTTTTACCATCGACTAGCGGCTCCCTCCGCCTCACCTAATTTCGTAAGAGAAAGCTGTTTTATAACAAGACTTTTCTCTTATAAAAGGTCATTTGTTAAAGAGGTCAGTTTTTGTGTCGTCGCACGAAAATTGTGTTTCTGTTTATCAAGCTTTTATTAAGTTGATTTTGTTTTTCTTATTGCTGTTAGTCTGCAAGAGGCTTTGCTTTCTAAGACATTCCTGTTAATCCTCCGCTAAAAATGCAGTTGCAGTAAGCTTCTATTTCTTATATGGAGATTACTTGCATTAGGTTTCAAGAGTTTCTCAATCGATACCGGTTTTTATGGTTAGTCATCGACCGTTTCAACGACTCCAACCCCTGAGTTTGTTAGCTCAACTCATCAGCCGTCAGATCGACGGATGTTTGCAAGTCATCAGTGGCTCAACCTCATGGTTGCTCTACCTCGATCGCGGTAAGCTCGTCTACGCGACGAACTCGATCGCCCCGTTTGATCGACTCCAGCACCATCTGATGGGGTTAGGCGACCAAGCCCCTGCCCTGAGCAAGCTCGACTATGCTCAGCTGCGGCGGCAATTCGATCAGCCTGCCTCCCTCTCTGCCAGTAGCGTGGATTATCAAGCGATTCGTTGGTTAGTTGAGCAGCAGTATCTGACGATGTCTCAGGCGGTGAGTCTGATTGATGCGATCGCAAAAGAGGTGCTGCAATCCTTCTTAGCGGTGACAGAAGGCATGTATGAACTGACCGCAAAAGCCGCAATCTCAAATTATCCCAACTTATGCCAGCTCGATTTGCGGCAGATCGTTGAACACTGTCATACCCGTGCCCAACGTTCAACGCCAACCGAACCACGCTCTGCTGTCTCTCGCCCAAGTGCCACGATTCCTCGTGCGTCTGCTCCAGACAAAACCGAAGAACCGTCCACCCCGTCAGACAAACCTCGGCATACGATCGCCTGCATTGATGACAGCCCGACCATCTTGCAAGCCATCAGCAGTTTTCTCCACGACTCCAGCGTTTCTGTCGTGATGATCAACGACCCAGTGAAAGCACTGATGCAGATCATGCGGACAAAACCAGATCTCATTCTACTCGACGTCGGGATGCCAAACCTCGATGGATATGAGCTATGTTCATTGCTGCGGCGGCATCCTAGCTTCAAGCAGACTCCCATCGTGATGGTGACCGGCCACACCGGATTTATCGATCGTGCGAAAGCAAGACTAGTGGGTGCATCAGGCTACTTAACCAAACCCTTTACCCAGCCAGAATTGGTCAATACCGTATTTAAGTTTTTGGGGGTCAAAAATGAACGCTGACTTAATGCTGTACTCCCTTGACCGCGGTCTGATCCAGGCTATTTCACCCTTCGCTAAACGCATTCAAAATCATGAGCTTAACCTTGATGGGAACCGTGTTAGTCGTCGAAGACACTCCTTCGGAGATGGAGTTACTGAGCCATTACCTGCGGGAAGGAGGCTATAGCGTCATCGGTGCCGTCAGCGCCAAAGAAGCACTTAATAAAGCCGTTGAACTAAAGCCCGATGTGATTGTAACGGACGTCGTCATGCCCGGGATGAGCGGGTTTGAGCTATGTCGCAACCTCAAGAAAAATCCTGAAACGCAGCAAGTCCCCATAATTATCTGTACGTCTAAAGGGCAAGAAATTGACCGATTGTGGGGAATGCGCCAAGGCGCAGATGCCTACATCACGAAGCCTTTTACCCGTGAGAAACTGATCCGCACGGTTCAATCGGTGGGGGGTTGAGGTGGTCAATCCGTCAGCACTGAGCTTAACGCCCGCCCGCACTCGAACCCATCAAGGTGAACCGTATCTCAAGTTTCAAGTCACTGAAGGGGTTCAGGCAGGACTGATCATGAAACAGGTGCAGGAAGTTTTGGTCTTGCCCACGCCCCAACTCACTCCGATTCCGAATTTGCCTGTCGGCGTTCTCGGACTGATGCATCGCCGCAGTCGAGTGCTGTGGGTCGTCGATCTGGCGCTGTTGCTAGGGGTCGGCGTCCTTGACTATAGCCCCCAGCAGTATGACATTGTGATTGTTCGCACGGGGGGAGCCGCGATCGCGCTTGCCATTCGTCAAGTCGGAGGCATTGCTGGAGTACAGCCAACGCACGTTCAACCGCTTCCCAGTCACGCTGCAAAGGGTCTCATTCCCTATTCCAGGGGCTGTATTCTGCAACCGCAAGAAATTGTGTTTTTACTCGATGGAGAAGCTATTTTACAGGCTCCAATTTTACAAGGGAACGGGTATTGACGATGTGATGGTTCTGTTCTTTCGCGTTGTTCATCAGCATTGGTCATCAGGCTAAACGCATCTCTGCTTTCTGAATGCTTCTTACCGCCGTATCACTTCATCATCCTATGGTCGATCAACTTGACGCTGCCAAAAATGGCCATGCTCCTGTCTCTGTCCAATCTGCTGATTCCGCTGCAGCTGTCGAAGCGGTTCCGGCTGAAGCAGGTAAAGCCAGCCCGTCTCAGATCACGGTTCTCCAGCGCGTCAAACGGTTAGGATTTCGCGCTAAGGCAACGGCACTGGCAATTGCGATCGCGACGTTGCCCGTATTGGGAATTGGGACGATCGCGTATAAATTAGCCAATCGCTCAATCACCAATCAAATTAGAGAAAACGAAGAACGGTTAGCTCAGACGCTGAGCCAGAAGTTGGCGTCTTTTATGGCAGAACGAAATGGCGATATGCAGATTCTGTCGAGTCAGCCAGTTTTAACCACTACCGCCGTGCGGAATGCGACCTCATCTGAAGAAAGGAGAGCCGTTCTAGAACGCTTTGTTGAGGCGTATCGAGTGTACGACAGTATTGCGATTTTTGATCTCAATGGCAGTGCCACGCTGCAAAGCGATCAGCAATCCATTTCTAAACAGTCTGACCAAGATTACTTTAGAGCTGCTCTAGAGTCAGATAAAGTCCTGATTAGCCGTCCGGTCAGAGCCAATTCAAACGAACCGTATGTGATCTACCTGACTGCTCCAATTAAAGAATCGGGCAATGGGAAAAAGATTGCGATCGCTCGTGCTATTCTGCCGGTTCGCAGCTTGACCGATCAGTTGCGCGACTACCGCACGGGAGGCGCAGAATTTAGCGTCCTTGATGCGGGCAATCAAATTTTCTTGTCGTCTCAAGACAGCCTAATTGGACGGTCTGCGGGAGAGGCATATAACCAGTTTTCGGACATGCAATCTCGTCGGGAAACTAATACCCGCGTGATTGAGCAAGACTCGCAAACCAGTAAAGTTCATTTGTTTGCAAGTTATGCTCCGTGGGTGGGCGGCGAGAACGTTCCCGATCTCGGCTGGGGGACAATTTTAGGAACGCCAACAGACCTCGCCTTCGCTCCGCAGCGACAGTTGTTTTGGACTTTTACCCTGGGAACGGGAGCCGTTGCGGTGCTGACCGGGCTGTTAGCAGCTTGGCTAGCCAATCGCGCCACTCGACCGATTTTGGCTGCTACGAACGCGGTGCAAGATCTGGGAGCCGGAAAGCTCGATACGCGGCTGACGGTGAAGGGAGACGATGAACTGGCGATGTTGGGCAACAACATTAATGTGATGGCCGAGCAGTTGCAGGCATTGTTGCAAAACCAAGCGCAAAGCGTCCAGCGATCGCAGTTTCTCAGCGAAGTCGTGGTTAAAATTCGGCGATCGCTGACCTTTATGAACATTCTGCAAACGGGCGTCGATGAGGTCCGCAGTTTTCTCAAGAGCGATCGCGTTGTAGTGTACAGATTCAATCCCGACTACCTGAGCGGCACGATTGAAGCAGAATCGATAGCTCCTGGCTGGACCAAAGGGTTAGGCAAAATCATCGACGATCCGCTGGAGCTAGGAGCTATCGATCACTATCGAGAGGGGCGAATTTGGGCAGTGGAAGATGTGCACAACGCAAAGTTGAGTCAGCGTCACTGCGAGATTCTAGAGGGCTTGCAGGTTCAGGCTCATATTGTCGCTCCGATTCTACAAGACAAAGAAGTCATCGGGCTGCTGTGCGCTCATCAGTGTTCGTCTACGCGGCACTGGACTCTTGAAGAAACCGAATTGATTGGGCAAATTGCGATTCAAATGGGCTATGCCCTTGATCAAGCGGACTTGCTCACCCAATCCCAAACCGCTCGCCAAGTTGCTGAGCAGCTATCGGACGACCAACGGCAGCAAAAAGAAGCGCTGCAAATGCAGTTGCTCCAACTGTTAGGAGAAGTCGAAGGGGCAGTAGAAGGCGATTTGACCGTTCGTGCAGATGTCACTGCCAATGAGATCGGCACAGTTGCCGATTTCTTTAACTCGATCGTGGAGAGCTTGAGACAGATTGTGACTCAAGTGAAATCGGCAGCAGTTCAGGTGAACGATGCTCTCGGCAATGATGAGCAATCGGTGCGCCAACTGTCAGAAGATGCGATGCAGCAAGCCGAAGCAACGAACCGGACGCTGAATTCGGTGCAGCAGATGGTGCAGTCGATTCAAGCTGTATCGTCGAGTGCGCGGCAGGCGGCTGATGTGGCAAAATCGGCATTCTCCACGGCAGAAGCAGGCGGCGTGGCAATGGAGCTAACGGTGCAAAATATTCTGGGGCTACGAGAAACGATCGGGGAAACGGCGAAGAAAGTGAAGCGCCTAGGTGAATCGTCGCAGCAAATCTCGAAAGTGGTCTCGCTGATCAATCAAATTGCGGTGCAGACCAATCTTCTGTCGATCAACGCTGGAATCGAAGCTGCACGAGCGGGCGAAGACAGCCAAGGCTTTGCAGTGGTCGCAGAAGAAGTGGGAGAACTCGCGGCCCGATCGGCCGCCGCTACCCGCGATATCGAACAGATTGTGGCCACGATTCAGCGCGAAACCTCGGAGGTGGTAGAAGCAATGGAGCAGGGCACCACGCAAGTTGTGGAGGGAACGCGCTTGGTCGATAATGCCAAACTCAGCTTAGAGAAAATTCTCACGGTGTCTCAGCAGATCGACCAATTAGTCGGATCGATCTCACAGGCAACTGTGTCTCAAGTTGAGACATCACAGGCTGTAACCTCGTTAATGCAGAACATTGTACGCTCGTCGGGACGCACCTCTGAATCGACATTACAAGTTTCCGAATCGATTCGCCAAACCGTCGCGATCGCACAGGAGCTTCAAAACTCGGTCGGCACATTCAAGGTGAGCTAATTTCCCTGACATGCCTTCATCCGCAACTCTTTTTTGAGCAGGACGCAAGACCGCCGCTTCTCGTCAGATGAGGTGGAATGAGGGCAAACGCCAGATCTTCGGACTATCCCAGCCATTACCTTAACCATCACAATGTCACAGGACAAAGAGCTTGAAATTCGTCGCCAATTTCTAGATGAAGCCCAGGAGTATCTAGACACCTTAGACGGAACGATTTTAGGACTTGCCGACCATCATGTGGACGCTCAGAAAATCAATGCAGCGCTGCGGGCAGCTCACTCGATCAAAGGCGGGGCAGGCATGATGGGATTTGAGGTATTAAGTGCGCTGGCGCATCGTCTCGAAGATTTTCTGAAAGTCCTGAAGGTCGATAAATCCATTGCACCGACCTTTCATCTCGAAAATCTGCTGCTCTCGGCACTCACAGGGTTACGTCAGGTGATCGATTGCGATCGCCAGTTTCTCGCTCATCCTCGCGCTCACCGTCCTGCGATCGATTCAACCTGGCTAGCTGCCGAAGTGACGCCTATTTTCGATCAATTGCACGAACAATTGGGCGATCCTCAAGATGAAAATGCTGGCTCCATTCTCTCGCCCGAAGACGGACAAGAAATTATTCCGCTCCTATTTGAAACGGAAGTCGAAGGCTGTTTGCAACGGTTAGAAGCGGTGGTTGCAACGCCAACGCAACCCTGTTTGCGAGAAGAACTTGCAATTCTAGCACAAGAATTAGGGGGATTAGGAGAAATGCTGCAACTGTCAGCATTTACTCAGTTGTGTGAATCGGTAACGCAACGCTTAGAAGCAGAAATTGAAGACATTAGCGCCTTTGCAAGTCAAGCACTGCAAGCTTGGCGATATGCGCAGGTTAAGGTGCTGTCAGGGCAGTACCATCAAATTCCGACCGATGTGGATGTAGTAGAGTTCGATATCAATTCGCTCCTAGAGCCGCTACCCGACTACTTTGGCGAGTCGGACCCTCATTTTGTGACCGACGACATCGGGCTGAACGGAGAAATCGACGCAACAGACATTGCCTTAGACATTGCCTTTCCCGATTCTGCTACCCTCGATTCAATCTTTTCATCGGTTGAAGAAAAGGGCGATTGGTACACTGACATTCTAGCGGCTGAAGCCGTGGCGGTCAGCGATGATGGCTACACCGACTATCAGCCCACGTCTGAAGCACTGCCATTTTTTGGCGAATCGCAAGTTTCAGATTTTAAGATTTTAGACGCGAATGCGTCCGAAGTTGAAGAGGATCAAGATATTACGGTTCGCGTCCCGGCGCGGCAACTGAATCTGTTGAATGATCTCTTTGGTGAACTCACGATTGATCGCAACGGCATTGATTTATATCTCAAACGTCTGAGAACCTTAGCGCAGAGTTTGCGCGATCGCATTCAAACCCTCGATGCCGTCAACGCTAAACTGCGGACTGCCTATGACAAAATCTCGATTTCTGGACTCAGCCAGCGCGTCGCAGTAGACGAAGCGAGTTCAAGCTTGGTGGTGCGAAATGCCTATTCGCGATCGGGATTTGATCTGCTCGAACTCGATCAATACACCGATCTCAATTTACAGTCTCAGCAAGTGATGGAAACCATCGTTCAGTTGCAGGAAGTTGCAGAAGACATCGAACTGAGCCTGGATGATAGTGAACAAGCGTATCGGGGCTTGACAAAAACCGCAAAGCAAATGCAAACCGGATTGACGCAACTAAGAATGCGTCCGCTCTCAGATGTGGTTGATCGCTTTCCCCGCGCGGTTCGAGAGTGGTCATTACAGTATGGTAAACAGGTCAAGCTCAATATCATCGGCGGCGGAACGCTCATCGATCGCAACATTCTCGAAACGCTAAACGATCCGCTCATGCATTTGCTGCGCAACGCGTTTGATCATGGAATCGAAACGCCAGAAGTTCGGCAATCCCAAGGCAAATCGCTAGAAGGCGTAATCGAAATCGAGGCAGTTCAGCAGGCCAATCGCACTGTGATCACCATTCGAGATGATGGCGAAGGAATTCCGATTGATCGGATTCGCGATCGCGCGGAGCAAATGGGGCTTGATCCGGTTCTTCTGAAAACAGCAGGTGAAGCAGATCTACTCTCGCTGATTTTTGAGCCAGGATTTAGCACCCGAGAGCAGGTCAGCTCGATGTCTGGGCGCGGCGTCGGGATGGATGTTGTCCGTAGCAACCTCAAACAGATTCGTGGGGAGATCACCGTCAACACAGAGGCAGGGCAGGGCACAACGTTTACGCTATCGGTTCCGTTTACGCTATCCACGGTGCGCGTGCTGTTGGTTGAAAGTGGAGGCATGTTGCTCGCGTTCCCGAGCGATGTCGTGACTGAAATGTTTTTACTTAAACCAGAAGACCTGATCAACACAGGCAGCAACGAGGTGATCAACTGGCAAGGCAAAGTGGTGCAAGTGGTGCGATTGCAGAAGTGGCTGCACTTTAACTGTCCGCGATCGCCCCACGGTTACGAGACGCCGCCCAGCATTTCGGCGGCCAGCATAATGCTGATTGATCAAGGCGATCAACTCTATGGCATTCCCATCGATCGCTGTTGGGGTGAACAAGAAGCCACCAATCGCCGCATCGAAGGGACGTTGGCATTGCCGTCCGGCTTTAGTGGCTGCACCATTTTAGGCAATGGTCGCGTCGTGCCGCTAGTGAACGCTGCCGAGCTTCTGCGCTGGATTACAAGCTGCGAAAGGTCTGAGGACGATCCGCTTGTATCTTATCGCTCGACTGGAGCGCACCGACTGAGTCTCCCTCCTAGTTCGATTCCGACCGTTCTAGTGGTAGACGATTCGATTAATGTTCGTCGGTTCTTGGCGTTAACCTTAGAGCGAGCCGGATATCGGGTTGAGCAAGCGAAAGACGGGCAAGACGCGCTAGAGCGATTGGAAGAGGGCTTAGCTGTTCAAGCGGTGGTCTGTGATATTGAGATGCCGCGACTAGATGGATTCGGATTTTTGGCAAAAGCGAAAGTGAATCCGTCGTTTACTCAGGTTCCAATTGTGATGCTCACGTCCCGGACGGGAGACAAACACCGCAAATTAGCAGAAAGCTTAGGAGCAACGGCTTATTTCTCAAAACCGTACAATGAGCAAGAATTACTGCAAACGCTAGAAAAAACAGTTAGCGTGTGATTTTACTTTGTTCTGTAATAGACTTAATCGGCAATAGCTTAATCTAGAAGACATATAGTTATTCTCGCTC
>NZ_JCACCM010000080.1:0-35130 GCF_059501405.1 Myxacorys sp. | reverse complement strand
TCAACGTTGAACCAGTACGATTATTCTACATTCCGGTTAACCTGACATTACCGTTGCAAGAGCGTCAAGAGGCGCTGCAAGAGTCGGAGATGCTAAAAGAATCATTGCAGCAACACATTATTCAATTGTTAGGTGAAGTTCAAGGAGTCGCGCGGGGAGATCTAACGGTTCGCGCCAGCGTTGTCTCTGGTGATATCGGCACGGTTGCAGGTTCCTTTAATGCGATCGTCGAGAGTCTTCGTCAAATCGTCCTGCAAGTGCAGCAGTCTGCTACTCGAGTGCATCGTTTGTTGAATGAAAATGAGGGGTCTGTGCGGCAACTGAGTGACGAATCGCTGAACCAGACCTATGAAACGGCTCGTATTCTAGACTCGGTTGAGCAGATAACTCAATCGGTACAAATGGTGACTGAACGGGCACGTCAGACGGCGGGCGTCGCGCAATCTGCATCGACGGCGGCGCAGATGGGAAAAACTGCAATGGAATCGAGTGTTCGCAGTATCATGACATTGCGATCGACGATTGAAGGCGCAACTCAAACGGTAAAACATTTGGGTGAATCATCTCAGCAGATTGCGCGAATTGTGTCCCTGATTCAGGAATTAGCAGCGCAAACCGATGTTTTAGCAATCAATGCCAGTCTCGAAGCTTCCCGCGCCGGAGAGCAAGGACGCGGGTTTGCGATCGTTGCCTCTGAAATTGGAGAGTTAGCCTCTCGATCCGCCACTGCTGCCCGTGAGGTGGAAAAGATTGTTGAGGCGATTCAGCAACAAACGCACGGAGTCGTGGATGTAATGGGACAAAGCGCGGTGCAGGTGGTAGACAGCGCCCACTCGGTGAAAAACTCCAAACAAAGCTTGGTGCATATTGTCCATTTATCCACTCAGATCGATGAACTCGTGAGATCTGTTGTGGAAGCAATGGATTCGCAAATGCAAACTGCCCATTCGGTCACAGATCTAGTGAAGGATGTTGCTCAGGTTTCGACGCGCACCTCTAACTCGTCACGGCAAGTCTCGACCGCCCTGCGTCAAACGGCTGCTGTGGCAGAAGAACTGCAGCGATCGGTGGAAGTCTTTAAAGTCAGTGCTTCTCCAGCGACACCCTAGCCACCTCAGAATTAGAAAGGTTTGAATCAGCATCTACCAGCGACATTACTCACTCACCATTACTAACTCACTTGAGCGATCGCGAGTGAGTAATTTTCATCATTTCATTACCACCTTTCTGAAATTCGTAAGGCACAGTACAAATCTCAACGCGATGACCTTGCGATCGCACAGCATCTATTACAGGCTGCACAAACCCTGAACGTTCTCCGGTCATATTGATCAGCAGCGGAAAAATTCTCACTTCAGATGCCACTCGACACATCTCTAAAACGGATGCAATGTGAAATTCCAACGGCAACTGGTCTGAATACGTGAACAGCAAGTGAGAACTTAACGCTAAATCAAACTGCTGCTGATCGAACGGCAACTCTGGAAGTTCGCCTGAACGATACCGACCTTGCTGCAATCCTACCGAGAAGTCCTCTAAAAATTGGTGCATTGCCGTCATTCGCGTGGCGATCAATTCTTCTGGCGATCGCAGCGTTGTCCACACGAATTTGTCCCGCGATGCTTGAACTTTCTCGATGATTACAGGAGACGTTTCCTCAATTCGGGTACGAATTTCTGTTGCCGAAAACTGGTAGAGCGGATCACAAGAGATCACTGAGTAGCCTTGCTGCGTCATCTCGGCATTGAAGCTCGCAGGGCCTCCAGCTACATCTAGCAGGGTGCGATGCAAATCACTAGCGGTTAGGCCAAACATCTGACAGTATTCTAAGCGCGATCGCCCCCACGGCACTACTTGGTCTAGTCGCAGCCCCATCGCTCACCCCCAAACTGGCAACCCGCAATCTACAGAGACTTACCGTAAAGACTTACCGTACTGCGCCTGCCAGTTCAACAATTTGAGTCTCTGCCGTCACTTCAAGCCGTGCTGGAATCACAGGCTGCTGAACTTCGACCAACCGGGGGAAATGCTCATCTACTAAGGCAGGAATTGCCTTCGCGTTGACTTTGGTGTAGCGAACTTTTCCTGGCATAAATACAAAATTTGGGCCTTTGCTACACGCCTTCATGCAGCCTGTTCCCTTCACCGCAACCTCTTCTGAAAGTCCGCGATCGCTCAAGGCTTGAGTGAGGGCATGACACGCTTCCTTACCGCCCCGCTTCATGCAGCTTGACTTCTGACAGTAGAGAACGCTCATTTTCGCAGGCTTCGTCTGAGCAATCGGCTGTGCTTCTACAATTTCTACGGATTTGCCGCTGATCGTGCCCGGTGTCAAATGAATCGAGGTCGCCTTCATTTTTACCGCATTCGTTTTGGCGTCCCGCTTCTGCACCCCCACGACTCGAATCAAATCTCCAGGTAACAGCGATCGTTCAAGGGTCGCTCTTGACTCTTTGGTCACCTTAATCGAAAACTCCGAATCAGGTGTGACTAGTTCTAAACGCTTTACTTTATAGCCGTCTTTAAAGACGTAGCCAAGAAACCGTCCCTCTAGCTGGAATTTAGATTCTTTGTGGCTCTTACTCATTGCAATTGGTTCTTAAGTAAGGTGGACATTAACGGGAGAGCAATTCAGAAATTCTTCGAGCATCCATTCAAAATCACACAGGTAACAAGGGTCGAGCACTCAACTGAATTTTGCGAAACGAAGTTCTTTGAAACTTCGCGGAGCAATTTGTACAGAGAACTTCCAAGTACCTAGGTGCTAAGGATTGAACTCGCAAATTCTGCCTCCAACGTTCTGACTGCTGACACTTCACCTTGCTTATTGCAACTTTGCGTCAACAGTACTCTACCTACCAAGAATATCCTAAATCTTTCTATTTGCAAACCTTTCTCATTAAGAAACCAAAAAGAAAGCGAATCGTTTAATCAAGCTAACGTTAGTGGATTAGCCTGATCAGACGATTCGCCCGTTCAGAAATAAATTTTTCTAATCTAAAACTCTATGCCTCTGCCTAAATCCCTATCTAAAGCTATGAGCAGGTTCTAGTGGCAGAAACAGTGTAAACACTTCGCCCTGTTCGGGGCGCTCTCGAACGATTAACTTTGCCCCAAGAGCATGAAACAAACTCTTAGTCGCACTCAGATTGAGGCTAAGATTTCCCGTCTCCGGTTGAAACATCAAGACCTGTCCTAAAGACTTCAGAAGCGGAGTGTGATGCCTGTGTGAGCTACAGGGTTGCTCAGAGGCTTTCTCGTCCTGTAGCTGAGATTGAAGCTGCAACTTAAGCTGATGCCCTGCCAAGGATACTTCCACTCGAATCTGGCTGCCTGCGGGTAAACTCCGCGCCGATCGCTCAATCAAACTCGTCAAAGCTTGATCAAGCATCGTCGGGTCACTCACAACCGGCGGCAGTTGTTGGGGCAAAATTACATCTAGGGTGAGATTTCGCAGACACGCTTGCTTCTGCCAACGGGGAATGCTTTGTTCTAACATCTCAGCCAGCGACGTAGACGCTAGGGATGTCGTTTCTAACTTCGTCGCTGAGGTTTCAAGCTCAACGGCTCGGAAGATCAGTCCGAAGCGATCAATCTGCTCACTACATTCGCGATCGATGATTTCCAAGCGCTTGACCACATCGGGCGGTAAGTCTCGCCGCTTGAGCAGTAGTCGGGTAAAGGTTCGGATCGTGGTCAGGGGGGTGCGGACTTCATGCGCGATCGCTTGCAGCAATTCTACGTCGAGGCTTTTTAGCGACTCTGGCATCTGAGTCGTATCGACCGTGTGAGCGTGATTTGAATGACTCCGAGATTGAGGCATATGCATCTCTCCATTCGGCAGATGCCGCAGCAGCATATGACTAAACTGACTCACAACCCGGTAATCTGGCGCAACGGGCGCAAATTTTTCGTACAGAGCATCCAGCTTTTTCAATCGCGCTGGATTCATCAACATTACTCGCAAGCGCAAGTTCTGCCACAGTTGATGAATGACCTCTGGAGCAAACGAGAACAAGAACGCAGGTGCTTTATCGGCGTCTTCACCCAATACCATGACCAAGCTAAAGCGGCGAGTCAGCACCAAACAAAACGGCTCAGCCGCGATCGGATCTCCAGGCAAGACCGAGAGCGTAGCACTAGTGCCTTCAGTCGTATCTGACTCATCTAACGCAGGCAGAAGCTGAAACGGTAACCCCGTCAGTATGGCTAAAGGATTTGCCGTAAACGACCAAGTTGCAAACTGCTCTAGCAAGTCAGGCTGACTCAAAACCGGAAGCGGAGCCGACAGCACAACCCCTTGTAAGGGATCATTTGATTCTGTTTTTTGCAGCAGCACTTCTAGCGCCGCGATCGCACTAAACCATTCTCGCTCTGCGCGAAGCTGCTTTTGAGCGATCGAACTTCCATCATGGGACATCGCTAATTCAAGCCCATGACCCGCATTAGCCGTATTGCTGGCATCACCGCTATGCGCCAAGATTTCGCTTAAGGTTGGAAAGATCCACTGAGACATATTGACACACTACTTTTGTCCTGCACTTTCGTCCTGCTATGAGCATATCGAGATCTGCATCTTGAGGGAGATCGTAGAACCGAACCACGAGGGGTGCAATGTCCTGCCAATCAAGAGAAAATGAGAAATAACGAAAACTCTACACTGAAGATCTAGAACTGCGCTAAACCCCTAAAGGGTCTTCAAGCGGTACTCCCTTATCCTTCCCCGATACCCCGTTTTTCTATGGACTGGCAAGAAATCTCTGGTAACTGGATCTTAGTGCCCAAGCACCCGATCGCAATCGTTCACTTTCTGGGGGGTGCTTTTGTGGCGACGGCCCCTCAACTGACCTACCGCCGACTGCTGGAGTTTCTAGCCAATCAGGGATACATTGTGATCGCAACGCCGTTTGTCAATACATTTGATCATGTAGAAATTGCGCGATCTGTGCTAGGCAGTTTTGAGCGGGCGCTGCAAACGTTACGAGCGCAGATGCTGCAAAACCGCTATTTGCCAATCTATGGCATGGGACACAGTATGGGTTGCAAGCTGCATCTGCTGATTGGCAGTCTCTTTTCAGCCGAACGGGCGGGGAATATTTTGATTTCCTACAACAATTATTCTGCGCGTGAAGCTGTGCCGCTTGTCGAGCAGTTTACTCAGTTTCTCTCGCCAGAAGTCTTCTCAGTCGAATTCACGCCATCGCCGCTCGAAACCCAGCACATTATCAGCGATCGCTATGAAATCCGGCGCAATTTAGTGATCAAATTCTCCAACGACACGATCGATCAAACGCTTAGCCTTGCGGCAGTTCTCGAACAGAAATTTCCTAGTATGGTTACGTCTTGCCGCTTAACTGGCAGCCATCTTACGCCTCTCGGCCCCGATCTTAAATGGCAAACCGGACAAAGCTTCACTCCTTTTGATGCGATCGGGCAGTGGATGCGCCAAGAACTCTACCGCGAACTTCAAACCCTCGAGCAAACCATTCTGCTGTGGCTCGATCCCCTAAGCGCTTCTAAGTCCAAGTAGCTTCTCATTACGCGACTTCAGGTTTGTACTTCATGTTGACACTTCACGTTGACGTAGTATTGCCGCAGTGTCTCTTATCGCAAAGCTCTTAATCGCGGAGTGGGTCGAAGACCTCCCTATTTGCGTAGCGTTTCTTGCGTAGCGTTGCCAAAGGCGTTCCTTCTTCTCGTCTTATGCTAAGCTTTTTGAGTCTAAACCCAAGAATCTCCAGTCATGAGTTTCCCAGAATCGGAAGGGGGCATCCCTCCATCCCCTCTAATGGATATTGAGGCTGTTCAGAAAGCCCTAAATCGGTCTAGAGCATCAGTATATCGGTATTCCAACACTGATCCCGACGTTCTCAATCCTGCTTATGACCCGAAACGGCTGAATCCAGAATTGCGGCAAAGTCCTAACGAACCCTTAATTTTTCATCCGAATGAGGTGGCTCGGTTTGCCAAAGATGTCTTGAGAATTAAGCAAGTCACGATCGAAATTCAAGAACAGCAGCCGAATAAAACCCAGGAACTCTTACAGGCAATTCTGCTAGAGCTTCAAGCCATCCACCAATGTTTAAAATCTCGCTCTTAAGGGTGAATCCAAACAGATCTGGATCTTCTTTAATCAAGATTGTGTCAGGTCGAACAGGAAATAGCGGTAGATATCGCTAAGATTGTTCATACAAGCAAAATTTTCTGCTTTATTTTGGGCTAACTAGATAAGACTGCTTTGTTTTAGTTTGGTTAGTCTAGCCGAATTGGTTAAATAATCTTTATGCAATCAGGTAGCCCGACTACCAGTTCATCAGGGGAATCTGCTCACAGGTTTGCAAATCTTATTGGCTCTGCGATCGCGCTGGTCACTTTGGCTTTACCCCTCCTTACGATCGCTTACTACACGCCGAATGCTGCTCCGCCCCTTCCACCTCCTACTGTAAAGCTTGATGTCAAATCGTAGAGCGAAGTAACCAAGTGACTTCAACTCGTCAAGCTTCAAACCACTCCAGACCTGGGAGTGGATATGTTAAGGAGGAAACGGAGGTTCGGCATTTGCGATAGCCATAGTCTTGCTCGATTGGGCTGAATCAGTGACAATGGACGCACTCTTATGCATTTGATCGCTAGGCAACTAGAAAACTAGGCGACTAGAAAAGTCGCTATGATCAGATCTAAAGAGGATACAGACTGAATTCTGAGGCTGAGTCCATGACATCGTATGCAACCTCCACTGCCAGAGCCGACATGAGCGAGTTGCGTCGCCTAAAGACGCTACTACCACCTGAATTGCAAAGCTGGGTCACCATTGAAGTAACTACCGCCGTCAATCCTGCCCTGATCACCAGTGAGGAGATTGGTCGCGATGAGGTGGAGATTCAGATTGACATGCCCAAATGGGATCAGCTGGCCATTGACCAGCGAAATTTGCTGTTTTGGCATGAAGTTGCGCGAGTTCAAGCCGATACAATCCCCAAAGATGGCTGGGAGATGGCGGCACTGGCGATCGGGCTTGGCGGTGCTGTGGGCGAACTATGGGTGCAAGATGGGCTGCTGCTCCTATTGGCGGTTGGTTTGTCGAGTGTGGCAGGTTGGAGACTTTATCAAAAGAACAACAGCGATCGCAGTGCTCAAGAAGGAATTGAGGCAGATGAACGCGCGATCGCGTTGGCAACTCGGTTTGGCTACACCTTGCCCAACGCTTACAAGAGCCTTGGTAGTGCTCTAAAGACATTGATTGATCAAACGCCCAAAAAACGCCAGCGCGCTAAATATCAGATCCGACTGGATGCGTTAAAGAAGAGTGCTGCAAAAGCAAAAGCGAAGATGCGATCGGCGGCTCCAGCCGACTTTCAGTAGTCTAGTCGCTCCTACTCCTGGTGTGGATAACCGAATCTTAGTGAATGAGATTTTAACTTCTCGTCCATTTGGCTGAGGGTTTGTCTCTAATATTTCTCAGTATGATAGTTGGCGTACAGAATTGTAATTGCCCGACATCAGGAGTTAAGCTTATGCCCTTTAAGGTCAGCGCCCTCAATCTACCTTTGATTAGAAAAGGTTCTACTGGCCTCGCCGTAACAGCGTGGCAGCGATTTTTGCAGGAGCTAAACTATCCACTGGGGGGCGTTGATGGCGGGTTTGGCAGCACGACCGAAAAAGTAACCATCTCCTATCAGCAAAAAAACGGGCTGGTTGCAGATGGCGTTGTTGGCGGCGGAACCTACGGAAAAGCGTTGTCCCAAGGATTTATCTACTGGGTTTCGGGTTTAACGTCTGCCAAACTGTTGGAGTATCTCAACTTTGGCGTCAACGAAGTTAAGAATTTGCAGCAAAGCCTGAGCGCGATCGGCAACCTCACACCAGACTTAGTTGCCGATGGTAATTTCGGAGACGTTAGCACGAGAGGATTAGCCGAAACCTACAAGGTGCTAGATACGAGCTTCCGTCCCAAGCTCGATCAACAACTGTCCTCTGCCACCAAGCAAAAACTTGGATCAGACTATCAGATCGCGCTCGACATCTTGACCGAGTATGCTCGGCGGCAGAGATCGCGGCTGAGCGGGGCACAGTGGGTTCGCTATTTTCCCGCGAGTAGCTCTCTCGATGATCTGGCTTCTCCATTCCGTCAACGGGCGCAAGCGTTTCAAAAAGCCTTGCTAGATGCAGGCGCTAAAGTCAATATCACCAACACCTACCGTCCGCCAGAGCGAGCGTACATGATGCACTACGCGGTGCTGCTGAACAACCGCGACATTACGCCTGCCCAAGTACCAGGGATGTTGGGCATCGACATTCAATGGGTTCATTACTCCGATCCGATTTCCTATCAAGCAGCGCGCGATATGGTTCGTGCCTTTGATATTGGCAGCAATCCGGCGGCCTTGCGATCGCGCCACACTCAAGCTCTCGCTGTTGACTGGGGCATTACGTGGAACGATACGCTGAGAATTCGAGATGGTAACGGTGCGATCGTGAATATTGGGTCGCCTCGCAATGGCGATCAAAATCCTCGTCTTTGGGATGTCGGGGCAACTTACGGGGTTTACAAATTGGAATACGACCCACCACACTGGTCGGTTGATGGCTATTAATTTTTTGCAAGCGTTTTTGCTCTTACATCTAGCCCCTCTCCCACGGTTGGGAGAGGGGCTAGATCGCAATTGCCGCGATCTGACAAATCGAAATTCTTACAAATCCAGCGCGGCGATGTCATTAAGTAGGATCTTCAACTTCGGGCAGTTTGGGTAACTCCTGAGGCGTTTGCCTGCGTCCCTCTTTATCCCATGGGTCGAGAATGTCTCTGACTAAAATTTCTCGAACCCAAATTTGTCCCACAATCACTAGGGGAATCGCGAGAAATAGCCCCAAAAATCCGAAAAAGACGGCGAAAACAACTTGAGAGAGCAACGTCACCGCGGGCAAAATCGAAACCTGTTTCGACATCACAAATGGAACCAGCAAATACTGCTCCAATTGTTGAATCACGATGTAAAGAATTAGGACAGCACCCGCTTTCCAAGGCGCATCTAAGAGCGCGATCGCCATAGGAGGAATAACGCTCAGCACGGGGCCAACGTTGGGAATCGCTTCGAGCAATCCGGCTAAGAGCGAGTTTGCCAACACCAGCGGTACACGAAGAATCAGTAACCCAATGCCACTAACCGCCGCAATCACAACCATGTTGATCAAAATACCGCCAACCCAATTTACCAATGCAATTTCGCACAAAGAAAGAATTTCATCGGCACGCCGACGGTAAAAAGACGGAAAGAGCAGGACAAATCCTCTGCGATAAGGCTGCGGATTGATCAGCAGCATCACCATCAGCACCAGTACCAGTAATAGATTTAATAAAATGCTGAGCGCGTTAGAGAACCACGCGAAGAAATTTCCGGCGAGTCGCGTTGCAAAGGGCTGAATCTCCCGAATTAGATCATTCACTCCGGGAAGATACTGCGATGAGCCTGGAACCATATTTTGCAGAGTTTGTGCCCACGATTGCACCCGATCTAACCCTTGAGGCACTCGCTCGACAAGCTGCTGAAACTGACTGACAAACGGCGGCACAATTAAACCGACAAAGCCAATCGACAGAATAATCAACACGACAAGCGCCAGCGCTACTGCCCCGCCCCGCTTCACCCCTGCTTGATGCAACCGACGAACCAGACTATTTAGAGCCGTGGCAAACACAACCGCCGCAAAGACCAAGAGCAACAGTTGGCGAATTTCCCACAATATATAGAGCGCGATCGCAAGTGCGAGAAATCCAACCCATTTTCCTAGTGCCATCGTCACTCCTCACCATTAAATAGTCAAAAAATAGTCAGATACAAGATGAAATGCTTTGAGCAGAAATTATTCTCTCTGCCCTTTTGTAGTTGTATCTCTACTTTGCGGGCTTGAACCCGTCTCTCACATCATTCTTTAGGAACGATGCGGCTCTCTCATCCCTCGCGCTGATCCATGCCATGCCTTTTTCCTCGATACTAAATGAAGAACTGCCTAGCCTCGTGGAGGAATCATGCTGTCGAAAGGGTTTGAAATTGAAGTCTACACAGGGACACCCCAAGGCGAGGTGGTCGGTATGTCAGACAAAATTGTGGCGACGCTGGACGGGTTTGTCCGCGAGCCAGACAGCCGCAATGTAGAATACACCACGCCGCCGTGTTACCGCTACGAGCGGTCGCTGTGCGATCTCGTCTTGCCGCGCCTTCAATTGCGCCAGTATCTCAAGCAATTGGGAGACTACACCTTGATTCCGGGCAGCACCCTTGCCCTTGGAGGAGCTGATCGCTTTCACCGCTCTGATCCAGGCAATCCTTATCACACCTATATCGAGCAGACCTACGGCACTAAAGTTGTGACCGCTAGCGTCCATATTAATGTCGGAATCAGCGATCCGGAACTGTTAATGCGTGCCTGTCGATTAATTCGGGTCGAGGCTCCGCTTTATCTAGCGTTGAGTGCGGCCTCCCCTTGGTTTAATGGTGAAACAACTGGCGCTCACTCGACTCGATGGGCAGTGTTTCCAAAAACCCCGGCGCATGTTCCTCTATTTGAGAGCCACGCTCACTTCATTCGGTGGACAGAAGAACAAATTGCGATCGGAACTATGCAAAATGTCCGACATCTCTGGTCGTCCGTGCGTCCCAATGGCGATCGCCGCCCCTACAACCTCAATCGCCTAGAGTTGCGAAT
Organism: Myxacorys sp.; assembly: GCF_059501405.1. Classification (NCBI taxonomy): domain Bacteria; kingdom Bacillati; phylum Cyanobacteriota; class Cyanophyceae; order Leptolyngbyales; family Leptolyngbyaceae; genus Myxacorys; species Myxacorys sp. The sequence continues at coordinate 24,426 of NZ_JCACCM010000080.1, read as the reverse complement.
TTGTGATTTGGTCTCCGACCCGATCGCCCTGCTCGCCATCACTGCCCTCCTAGAAGCTCGGCTGATGCAACTGATTGAAAATCCAAATCTAGATCCGCTAAAGCTGAGCGAGTTACCCGCAGCGACTCGCGCTGAAACCTTGCTCGACCTCACAAATTCCAATGAGGAACGTGCTGCCCAATCGAGCTTAGAGGCTGAACTGATTCATTGGCGCACGGGCAAACCTATCCTTGCTAAAGAGTGGGTTGAGGAAATTTACAGTGAAGTTTGGCCGATCGCGAAACAGCAAGGCTTCAGTTGCTTCTTACTTCCTCTAAAGAAAATCTTGCGAGAAGGCAACGAAGCGCAGCGATGGCTCAAACTACAAGCTCAAGGATGGAACAATCAGCAGATTTTAATGCAAGAAATCCAAGCCATGCAGGCTAGGGAATTGGAGTTCCAGGATGAATTGTGCCTACCGCTTGTCGCCTAACAAATGCTGGACAAGGTTAGCCACTCCCGCAGCGCCAACTTAAAGCTGCGTATCGGGATCTCTGATTTCTTGAAGAAGTCAGAGATTTTTGTACAGAGGGGATGAAATTTATTCTGTCTCTCTACTTGTCTTTCAAATTCAGATTGACAAACTACTAGAATGCGATCGCTGAGCTAAAGATTAAAGGTGATCTGATGATGAACCATTGAATTAAACTTAAATATTAAACCTTACTATCAACATTTATCTATTAATGATTGAAACGGCTCAGCGATCGTTCCGGTTAAGGCGAGTTGATAGACTCTGTTCAAACTCATCTTGATTAGCATTGTGAAAATTGAACTATCCAAAAAATGTCGAAATCCTCCTCCCTCATCACCCACCTCTAAACGCCCTAATTAGATCTACGCCATTTACAGTAGACTTCTCGGCCATTTACCAGGGATGAAATCAAGCTAAATCCTTGAAAATCAGCGCTTTTTAACAGAATGTGAAATTCAATTTGATGTGAGAATGACGCTCATCAGCAATTAAAATATCTAATCTATCTCGCTATCATCCGAATCATTAAAAAATTCTATAGGAAGCTTATTTTTCTCAAGTTGTGTGAGTAGCTCACTTAAGGTGCCCAAAGTATCATCTCCCCATGCCTAAAGTTGTTTTAGTTCATCCGCTTATCCCCCCTAACACTGGAAACATTGCCCGTACCTGTGCCGCTACTCAGACTGAATTACATTTAGTAGGCCCACTAGGATTTGAAATCAGCGATCGCTATCTCAAGCGTGCCGGGCTGGACTACTGGATCTACGTCAACCTACATATTCATGAATCGATGGATGCCTTCCGCACCTTCCATCAACAGCAGGGCGGACGCTGGATTGGCTTTAGCACCAAAGGCAGCACAAACTACAGCCATTTCGAGTTTCAACCGAATGACTGGCTTCTCTTTGGCAGCGAAACAAATGGGCTTCCCGCTGATGTAGTAAACGACTGCCCAGCAACAGTTCATATTCCCATCGCTGAGCCAGGAGTTAGGAGTCTAAATCTCTCAGTTAGTGTGGCAATTGGACTGTTTGAAGCCCGCCGTCAACTTGGATATCTCAATTAGAAAACAGCCCTTATCTCTACATAGATGTCTATATAAATATGTGAGGATGAGTTGCCCTTAAAGCTGAAAGAACACCGCGATCGTCACCTTAGAACGAGTCTAGACAGCATTAAATGGCAAGCAATGAAACCTAAATTAAGTGTTATAAACTACTAAATCCTTTCTATTTGATAAGAAATTTATATCTAAAACTTAGGCATTAAGCGAATCGACTACGCTGCATTTCTATTGCTCCAATTGCGTTAGTTTGAGGGCTAAAAAGCTTGCTCCTGAAGGATTACAGCCGATTCTTATATCTTCATTCGTTTGGAAATATTTTTAGTGAAACGTTGATCTTCTGCATAAATTTGCAGTTGAGGACTGATATACTCTGCATTAATTTCGCGCCAGCGAAGACAAACATCTCAATCACTTGGCGTTAAGACTTCGGCTTAATTTGGGAATCCTCCAATAGGCTGATCTCTAAATCTAATTCTTTTGGTAGAGAGGGAGCGTAAGCTGATAATTCATGTTTTGCCATCGCCAAATTTGAGGATTTCGATTCCTCGGTTTGACATTTTGAGAATATGGGTTACGCTTATTGCCGCGACTGATAAAAGTTGACTCTCACTCAGCGCCTTTAGTATCGATTTTGGTTTGGTCTAGCGCAGTGTTGAGAAACGTTGAATGATGTGAACTTGTCTAAATCAAGAAAGCAGGGTAACCTTGCGTAAGTGTATTTACCGACTGCGGTCTTGATCGCTCGAAATCCTGTTAGAGTCACTCAAACAAACCTTATAGTTCGTCAAGGTTTGAAACTCGAGACAGTTAAATGCTGGATACTTTTAGGAGGTCGTTTTTTGAAACGAGCAGTTCCGCAAGATGCAAATTCAGTTCCTTTGCTCGGCACCGATGCCGAAGCAGCAGAGGAGCACCCCAGGCAGACGCTCCCAGAGGATAATCGCCGTGCTTGTACCTCTGCTGCCATGATAGGACTTGCGATATCAGTAGGAGCTTATGGCTTATTAGCCCCTCAAAAAGGCGATAATGCATCTGCTGCTGAGCCAACATCGGACGCGATTAATGCAGAGCGCAACTCCGCAGAACCCACAGGGCAAGCTCCCTTTAAGGTTGTTGCTGAGCCTACATTAGCCAATTCCACGTCCCCTGTTACGCCAACTGTCACCAAGTCCATTACAATTGCATCTTCATCACAGCCTAGAACCGTTAACCACACCGTTCAAGATGGGCAAACTCTCTGGAAAATTGCAGAACTCTATGGCATTGACGTCGCAAAATTGGCAGCCTCGAATAGCCTTCAGGTCAATGCAGTTCTAGACGTTGGACAAGTTTTACAGGTTCCTTCCGATGCTCAGGTGACCCTCCCTCAACTGGCGGTCAAGCAGATGCCTGAACTGAAGCAGGTTCCTACTATTCCGGCAATTCCCGCCGCATTAAATTCAATTCCCAAGAATGCGTCGTCGGAATCCAATTTACAAACGCTTCCCAAAGCCGAGCAGCCCAATGCTCTGAGCAGTTTGAAGCAAAATCGAGACCGTCTAAAGCAGAGTCTGGCGGAGTTGAAGTCTGAGGAGTCTACTAACGTTGCCCAAGCAGTTCCGGAAGTGAATTCCACTACGGATGCTCAGCCTGAAGCAGCAGCAAATTTAGCGCCCTACCAAGTGCAGAAGGGCGAAACGCTTTCAGCGATCGCGCAAAGTCGCGGCGTTTCGATGGCTGAGTTAGCGAAGCTCAATCAGCTAAGCAATCCTAATTTGCTGAAAGCAAATCAAGTCATTCAGGTTCCTCAAGCTACAGTAGCAACCCAATCCACAAGGATGTCTGCACCACGTCAGACTTCTGTTGCGATACCAGTTGTTCCCAGTTTAGCTGCGACTCAGAATGTAGATAGTGCTTCAGTTCCTCTTGCCGTTGGAGGAGATGCTCAACAGTTTGCCTTTGGCGGAGCAAATAGCAAAAGCTCTAGTGCAGAATCGGTCTCCTACAATGCCAATCAGCGAGGTAGTTCTCCGTATGTAAACAGCTTGATGTCTGAGATTGCCAAGCTGCGCCAGAGCTATCAGTCGCGAGCGGCCGCTCAGAAGCTGAAGCCATCTGCAAAAATCTCGGTTCCAAACGTGTCCGCTGCTTCTCGCCGTGAAAATCCAGAATTTAAGTCTAGCCGTCGGTTAGCATCATTGCAGACAGAATCTCGGAATGTTAAGCAGCCAAGCTCTAAAATGGAAGCAATGTTGGCAGATGCCCCCAAGCCCAAACAGCAATTGGTTGCAACCTCTGCTCTAGGGTCTGAAACCTACACTCCTTTAATTCGCTCTCAAGTAGGTAAGACCGTCTCTCCAAATCTCCCTCCTTTAGGCAAGTCAGATAGCTATTTACCGAGCGCTGCTGATGGTCGCTTTAAAGGGTATACGTGGCCTGCTAAAGGTGTTCTGACTTCTCCATATGGCTGGCGTTGGGGTCGCATGCACAAAGGAATTGACATTGCAGGTCCTGTTGGGACTCCAATTGTTGCTGCTGCTCCTGGTAAGGTTGTGACAGCGGGTTGGAATGATGGTGGCTACGGTATTTTGGTCGAGGTCGAGCATAGTGACGGTAGTGTTACTCTGTACGCTCACAATAGCCGTGTTTTAGTTCGGGTAGGTCAACAGGTCACCCAAGGTCAGCAAATTGCGCTAATGGGCAGCACGGGTTACAGTACGGGTCCTCATTCCCACTTCGAGGTACATGTGCCGGGGCGAGGTGCTGTTAATCCGATCGCGTACCTGCCTCAATCTCGTGGTTAAAGATATAGCTAGTTTGTGATTTATGAAAGGAGATCCAGTCTTAGGATCTCCTTTTTTTCATCAGCGCAGCGTAGCACTAACCTCGCGAAGATGATATACTAGTTAAGCAGATGATTCGGCTCAGTAGCTCAGTGGTTAGAGCAGGGGACTCATAAGCCCAAGGTCGCAGGTTCAAATCCCGCCTGAGCCATCGTTTCAGCTTTCGTAGGTGATGATTAGAGGGGTCATTGACCCCCTTTTTTAGGTCAAAATTCTGGAATTTCAATCATCGGTTTTCTTGCGGCATAGTGCCGATAAATCACATCTGGTGAGTTGCCGACCAGCGCCGCGACATCTTTGACCTCAATGCCTGCTTCTAATGCCAGCGTGATGAACGTGTGACGGCAGTGCTTCAGCGGTAAGTATTCTCGAACCTGTCCCTCATCCACTAATTCTTCTACCACGGGCCTCCAGATGCGATTGAGCAGATTATGCGAGTCCATCGCACAGCCTTTCGGTGAGAGAAAGACGAATGAATCGACTCGTTCGAGGCGTTGCAGCACTGTTCTGAGACGAGCATTACAGGGAAAGTCGCGCTGTCGATGCGTTTTGATATCTCCCAGAATGCGAGTATCGGACGGCAACGCCTCACAAAACCTGACACTAGAGCCGTCCGTTGACACATTCTTCCAGTGCAGTGCATTCGCTTCTTCCAATCGGCAGCCGCTCCAAAACAGGAATTGGAGGTAAGGCAGATAGAAGGAGTGAGGCACACGGGGGGAGGGATGGACATACAAATCCTTGGCAACTGCATTCAAGATGCAATCTCGCTCACCAGCGGTAAAGGCTCGCCGGTCTTGTTTCGATTGTTTGCGAAAGTCCTTGTCAAGTCCCTCAAACGGGTTAGAGGGGATATGGCGCGAACGCACCGCCCAATCGCAGCAGGCAGAGAACTGTTGCAACATCCGTCGGCACGTCTCAGGCGAGTAGCGAGCCATCATCCACCCTCTCACGGCGATCTCATCCTCTAGCTCTGGCATGGCCGCAACCCGCTTAGAGATTTTGCCGTAATCCCGCTTGATGGTGGACTTTTCAAGCTGGAAGGCTTGGAAGTGGGAGTAGGCTACCCACAACTGAAGCAACTTATAGGAGCTAACGCTATGCCGACGCAGGGCCATGCTTACCCCTATCTCTTGACCTTCTGCAAGTCTGCTAAGGAAAAGGTTTGAGCCAGTAGCCAAGTCGCATTGGTCACTGTGGCTACCCCGTCGTAAATGCCTTCGATTTTGAGATGGAGCCGTCCACAGAGTTTCTTTAATGGTTCATCGGTGCCGCAATAGTGAGCCACATCGCCTACTTGTAGAGATGTCAATAAAGGGTCAGAGCTAGGCGATTGGGCTGTCAATAAAGGGTCAATCCCCCCGTTTTCGGTGTGACAGTTTGCGCCAACTCGCGCCAACAACGGATCATGCTGTTGGCACACGGTATCACGCTCACTGTCTACGTCACAGCTTTGCGCCAACAACTTAGAACTTTTTTCAAAAAGGTGATCATTTGCCAGAAAGTGATCACCTTTCTCTGGCAAAGAATTTTCTTCTACCTCTGCTTCGTGATCACTTTTGGGTGAATTGATCACTTTTAAACCTAGATCACTATCTTTTATATTTTGTTGGCGCAAGCTTGTATCGTTTGCTCTGTCTGGGTTCTGGTGTGCCAACAGCCCGTCTAGCTGTTGGCACAAGTTGGCGCTACGGCGGTATTGTGCCAGTTGGCGACCTTTCCCCCCCTGTTTTTCGACCATATCCTCTCGCTGAAGTCTGTAGAGAATTGTGCTAACTGACCCGGCATTGAATCCAAGCGCTTGCGAAAGTTCGGGAATCGTAGCCTGTCCCACTAAATTGAAATGATCAAGAATCTGTTGCTTCATGTCGCCATCGACACGTGGGTTCCAATTGCCCAGTAAGCGCCATTCCAGCGTGTCCGGGTTGATTTGCACCTTCAAGTCGAGTTGATCCGTCCATCCGTTCTCGCTGATGAGGCGATAGTTGCGCTCGTCGGGAATCATCACCATTGCGCCCCGGCACGTGGAACGAATCGAAGAATTCCCTCTCAGCATGTTGAATGGGTCTTGCCCTTCCTCAATTACGGCCTTTGAGACGTGGTGAGTCACGAGAACGCAGATGTTCATATCCCGTGCCATCTTCTGCAAGGGTTCGAGAATGCGGCCCATCTCAGAACTAGATTCTTTCACGCTGTCATCCCGAACCCGGCTGAGGGTGTCGAGAACGAGTAGCCTGACATCGCCGATTTCTTCGATCAGTTCTCCCAGGTCGTTTAGCTCAGAGAGTTTAACTTCGTTGAACCAGTACACCGGCAAGTCATAGCCCCATTGCTCCCAACCCTGTGCGGTCTGTCTGTATTTGACTTTGGTTTCGCCGTCCTCACAATTGACATACACAACTGAGCCTTGCGTCACGGGTCGGTCGAGAAAGTTGCCGCCGGTGGCGATCGCCTTCGCCAACGTGAGGCAAAAGAGCGATTTTCCCGTCCTGGGAGGTGTGCCGAGAATGAAGAGTTCATTCGGTGTCAGCAGGTCAGGCACCAGCCAGTCGATGTAATCTGCGGCTCGCTCAATCAGGTCACGGTTCTTGACCATCCTCTCTCTGAGCGGGTTGACGCGTGATTTCTGCTCTTTCAGTTGAGGCGTTGCAGCTGCCGCAGCTGCCCTCTTGAAGTCCTCCACTCCAGAGCCAGCATCGATGGCGTTTGACACGTCCCATCCTTTCACGTCGCAATCATCCGGCATGGGGACTAGAGCGATTTTGGCTCGATTGCCTAATGCTTTCGCCAGTTTGAGCGCTCCCACTTCACCAGGCCGCTCGCCGTTGGGCAATGGTTTGTCGTTGCGATCGTAGAAGATGACCACTTCACCGGGTAGCAGGTCAAGTTGCTCTTGGGTTGGGATGTTACCAGCACCGCTGGTGAATGAAGCACAGGCAATCGGTGCATCTGCTTGCCTCAGCAAGTCCCCTAAGCGAATGGCGTCCCATTCTCCTTCACAGAGGTAGGTTGTTTTGGCTTCAACCGGCAACCAGGTGAACCACACGCTATTAGGAATGCCGTATTGAGACCAGGGCTTATATCCTTCTGGCTGCTGCTCTGCTGAGAGCCAGGGGGCGAGTCGTTTCTTCTGGTAGAACTGTGTGCCGTCGCCGTTGGCTGGAATTGGAATGGTGATGGATGGGAGGTGCTGACCGTTGTTCACCTTGGCTCTGGAGATGCCGATGCGATGCCGCTCGATGAGTCCCTCATGGATGCCGCGATCGTGGAGCCACTGCTTCGCAGGGCCGTTTGATTGCAGCAAGCGATCGCAGGCATCCTTCACTTTTTGGGGTGAGACAGTGATGTTTGCCGTGGGCTTGGCAATCGCTGTCGGAACGATGCGTTCCTTCTCAGTTCCTAACGCTTCTCGAATCTGTTGCGGTGAACATCCCCTATGACATTTATAAGCGCCGTTGGTGTTGGGCACGAGGGAGAGGTTTAACTTACTGTCATTCCCTTTCGAGAGAATGCAAGAGGGACATTCTGCTCGACCTTTAGCGTTGAATTGAACGTGATTGCGAATGTCGAAGATGGAGGCTACCATTGGTTTAATTGCATACGGGTACGTGGTTTCACCGTTGTACTGATGGGCACATCATGAAACCGTGGTCGAAGATTGGAGCTTTCGAGCATCTAAAAAAAGGGGGAGGAGTGCTGATGACACTCTTTCCCCTCTTGCGTTTTAGGTGGGACTCACCTTAAACATTCCATGCGGCTGATCTGTCTCAATATCAGGCTCTAGCGATTGCAGTTCTTGTCTCAACTCCTTTCGCAGATGATTGGATGTCTTTTTGCAAATCTCCTCAATCGCTTCTTCTCTTGTCTTGGCAAAGCCGATCGCCGTGCCGTGTTCCACCACGGTGTCAGAAATTGTCCAGATGAATAGTTTCATAGGTCATGCAAGTTTGAATCGTTTGTAGGTGTTGCACAGCGGACAAATGCGCCGGCTGTTTTTCTGGAGTTTGATCGCCCGCTCTAGCTTGTGGCCTTCGTTTGGGAACAGCGGAATGCAGTACATATCGATACCGGCTGCCAGGGCAGCGCGAATGAGTGGTGAGCCGCGACCGGAGATGTGTTCTTGGTGTCGTCGTTTGAGATCATTAGTGGAACCCAAGTAGTGTTGTGCCCTACCGCGATAGGGCTTGACAAAGTGGTACAGGTAAACCATCGTTTTGAAATGTATATGTGTAGCGCGATCGCTCTGCTGGAACGGATGCGATCGCGTTTTTATTCGGGACTGTCGGCAGTCAAGGCATCTTCAACGGATTGCTTTAGCTGTTGGGCAATCTCTGTGGCGTGGTCAGGACTGCGGGATAAAGTCTGGATGATGACGGCGAGGGTGGTTCCTATATAAATGGCGTCGTCACACTCTTCAATGCCAATGGAAATCGTGATTTTCATTTATTCGTCGTCCAAGTGAGCGGCGATCGCTTTGAGCAATTTGATTCGACCGAGGTAGGAGAGACGATTCACAGAGGCAGCGAGCGCGATGGGAATCGGGAGATGTCCATCGGCCTCGTCTTGGGCAAGTTCAAAGAGCAGTTTCCATAGCTGACCTTCGCTTAGGTTTTGAAGGTTGGAGCCGTACTCTTCGGTGATCACGTCGAGGATGGCTGAGTCTTTGGCTAGGTTGTTCCGTCGATCTGTAGAACGGATCTTGTCGTGCAGTTGGTCGTGTCTGGCTTGCATGGTGTAACTGTCACCTGTAGTAATGGTTCTAGAAAGAAATAGGGTTAAACGGTACCGAATAGACGTGATACATGGATGATTAAGAGGAGCGAGGGAGACGCCAATCTAGCCCCCGCTCTTGTCCTGTAGCCTCGGTACCGTGAGAACGGTTCCTTTTATAGGTTCCGTTGCAACGGTACCGGTAAGAGTATACTATGTCAGAAAGAAGTGAAAGGGAACCGTTAACCCCAGTGACCTTACGAAAGCGTGCCAACAAAACTCAACGGCAGGTGGCTGAAGCGATAGGCAGAAAAGTCACCACCATCAGTGATTGGGAACGAGGTAAAACTAGACCTCATCTCAGTTTCTCTGAGGTTAAAAGGCTGATGGAATTGTTGGAATGCAATATCGATGAGCTTATTGAGGCTTTCGAGCAAAACGCACCAAAAGAAAACGCTGAAGCATGACCCATATGCTTCAGCGTTTATACGACTCTTTAAATTCAGGAGGTGATGAAAGCCGAGTCTCCTCGGCTTGAACAATCTAAAAGGGTTCTACCCCCAAGCAGCTTACCCTTTTAGTTTTGATATAGCCCGTTCATCGGGTGAAATTCTTTCCCTGCTTCTTTAGTTGCTTCAATTCTTTGCAAACGGGCCACGTGATGCACCCTAAAACAAGTAACTCAATAGCCAATGTTGGTGGAAAAAGTGAACCAATAACCAAAAACCATCGGGTATTTCCTCGATATCCCATCTTGGAAAACCAACCCCACCAAATCAAGCCCCAGATAACCAACGTAATCAGAAACGCTACTGGGTCAACACCTGAGAAGCCATAGCTGTACATATCGTTCCTCTTTTAGACTGTCAGCTTCTAGAATTCCCAGTTTTGCTATGCCGGGGTGAGGAGTTGCTTGATAGTTTGGGGGCACAAAACAAAAGCGCTGAAGCCTGACCCAACATACTTCAGCATCAACTCGATTTTGTCACTAGGAGAGTAAGCGCAATGACCTAAAAACAAGAGCCGAGCGGAAGGGCAAGCTTCCCCCGGCAGCGCTCCGTAGTTCAGTTACCACTACAGAGATTTAGATTATGCCTGTTCTATTTGCAAAAGTTTCAACAAAAGAGCGATCGCACCCTGGTAGCAGTGCGATCGCTCTTTTTCGTTCATTTATCACTACTGCCATCATGCCAAACATTGATAAGCACAGATCGCCGCCACAGTATCAGTGGCAAGCGCCACGCCCTTACAACTTCCCCACCTATCACCATGAGGGGAAGGACTACCACGTAATCCCTACCGAAGTGTTTAACCAGATGCAAGCCGAGAAGATTGATCGAACCTGGTTAGCGATTGGAGTTTGCGGCATCGTGATCGCCGGCATCACAGCCGCCATCACGAGCAAGATATCGGCCCCCGCTCCGATGGTCGTCGAAAAGCCGACGATCGTAGAAAAGCAGGTCGTCGTTCCCACAAATTGCATTTTGTTCTGTAAATAAGAGGTAATTCAATGAGATTAGGTCAATCCAGAAATGCTACTGCAAACAAGCTTGGGGGCATGACTCCCAGCGATGTGATGCAAGTTGCCGGGGGCGCTCCAACTCCTTGGAATCCTGGAGACAATAGCGAGATTAGAACCGAGCAAGTCATTTCCAAGCATCAAAACTTCTCAAAAAAAGAGGTTGATCAGCTGAGAGTGAAAGCCGCAACTCGCAAGCGTCAATCGAAGAACAACGCTAAAGCCTACACCGCTCTGAAAACGATCGAGACTGCTGACACTCGCGATCAAGTTGCCTTCAGAGGCTACCAGACCGGCGTGGCTCGCGCTGTGGCCGCGAAAAAGGGGGCCGATGTGAACAAAGCGAAAACGCTCGCCGGCCTCACTCCGGTCTATGCAGGGATGGGCTACTCATTAGGTGCTGCTCAGGATGAAGCGACGGTAAGAGTGGCTGAATTAAGAGAACTGCACACGGACGTGAACAAGCGTTGGAGCTAATTTTTAGGAGAATCTAAACATGTTTAAGATGGCTAGACTTTTAACCTTTGGGGGTTTGGGTCTAGCCATTAGCTCTTTTTTGGGGCTAATGGCTAGGCAGTTGCCTCCACTCAGTGCTGGCATGTGGACGATCTTTTTGATTCTCGCGGCCATCGTATTTGTGGCCTATTTTGCCGGCCCATTGCTAGATGCTTATTTCGGATGGCAAGAAGACACCACGCTAGGAATAGCGATCGGCATTGCTGGAACGTACATTCTAGGGGGGGCGATCGGATGGCTAATTTCCTGAAATGGTTGCCTCAAGAGAACTACGGGAAGCAATGGGCCGTAGCGTTTGGTTTGGGTTGCTTCACGTGGATCTCATCTGTTTGCTTTGTTGCATATCTAGCGCCCCCATTGCGACTGCTCACAATGTTTATCCCGCTGGTGTTTTTCCTCGTGGCCGTAACACTTCTCCCAAAATGGCAGAAAGAAGGCCGGCGCAATGATTTGGTTGATTCACTGAAAGAGCGGGAATGGAATAGTCAAGTGATGGGCCGGCATCAAGTCAACATGGTCGCGATCAGTGTGGACTATGACCAAGAGTTGAAAGCGCTTGCTGATCTGTACGCGACACCAACCCCAGACGAACCGGCGAGCGGTCGTTACTCTACCCCACATGCAGGATTGCCGATCGCAGATCAAGCCAATTCTCTTCTGAGAATTCAGCAGGAAGTGATGCAATGTTGCGGGGATGTGGGATGGGCTTTGTGTGAATATCTCACGGGAAAAGGGGGGCAATACTGCGATTCAGACGGATGGATTTCTGTCGAGAAACTTAGGAGTAATTGGGGGAAGAATTTCGGCCTTAAAACTGAAAATATCAAACAATTGCTGATCGCAATTAGTAATATCGGCCTAGGTGAATGGAAGGATTCAAGTTTGAAGGAATGGAGGTTATTACTAACAGTTTGATTGTTTGATTTCGGTGTATCGGTGTTTCGGTCTCCGCTCGGTGTTCCCTAGGCGTCTTGGGGGCCGAAGCTCACACCGAGCCTTAGACCGAACCGACGCCGAAACTGACGCCGAAAATTAGCAGGCTCTACAAACATGCAACGATTGCAACAGGAAATCATTCAATTAGCTATGGCGATATTAAACTACACCACCAAAATTGACCCAATCAAAACAGTGGGAGAAATTCAGTCCGTTTTAGCCAAACATGGAGCGCAAAACGTCTCTGTTGACTTCGTTGATTCGTTGCCTGTAGCTGTAACGTTTCTAATTAAGTTGAATGACGAATTTATTAGTTTTCGCTTGCCTAGCAATCACGACGGGGTTTACAAAACGCTCTAGAGAGACAAAAACATTGATAGTCGCTACAAGACGCAGGAGCAAGCTAGGCGGGTTGCATGGCGCATTGTCAAAGATTGGGTTGAGGCACAAATGGCGATTATTCAAGCCGGTATCGCCACATTGCCCCAAGTGTTTCTGCCCTATGCGGTCACATCCACTGGTCAGACGGTCTATGAATCAGTCAGTCAGAACGGGATAAAGTTTTTAGCTGGTGGAAGTCCTTGACCTCCTGCAGTGTAGAGCAGGCAACCAGAGCCAGCTTACTTGTTGCATTAAAAGGGCGATCGCTGGGTTCACACGAGAGAATAAACAGAAACATTCCGCCTAATTCCCCAACTTGGGATGTTAGACCGACACATTTCTGCCTCATCACCCATCTGAGGATCTTAGATGGACAGAAATCTGCATAACTCCGCTAATTCGGGATCTTAGGCGGAAAAAGTCAGTCTAAATAAGAGTTCGACCGCCCTCTGCTGCTGCGTCCCCAAAGCGGTTAAACTCTGATGTATGTCTAGCAAAATTAATACATCTCCACGCAAACTTGGTGAATGTTTATATCCGGCTAAGTTCGGTAATTTTTGCCATCGTCCCGGCATAGCTGAGCTGGGAGGATTGTGTTACTGGCATAGCCCATGCCCTAAAACACGCGAGAAATTTATTGAGGAACATGAGACTGGCGGCTCTTTTGAAGGTGTAGTGATAGAAGGGATTAATTTATCCAACTTGAATCTGCATTGTGCTGAGTTTAGAGGCTTTACGGCTCATCTTTGCACATTTGATAATAGTGATTTGAGTCGCTCGTTCATGGATATGGCAATCTTTACAGGATGTAATTTCATGCACACGGACTTGAATGTGATTCAAGTCCGTGTGCATGAAATTTATCAGTTGCATTTTATATGGAGCAAACTTGGAGGGAGCAGGTTTACAGAGTGCTGATTTATCTAACTCTTCTTTCGATAAAGCCAATCTAAAAAACTCACACATTGGTCTTGGCGGCATGATACTTTTTCCCGGCACTGGGAATGTAGAACAATATCGCACATGCATTGAAGGTGCAAGTTTTCAAGGTGCTGACTTTCGAGGCATACACCTTGATGCAATTTACCGGACTGCCCCAAATCTTCAGGAACCATTAAAGCGGGTTTGGATGCACGAAATTGAAAGCCAGTTGGAAGTTGCTAACACGGCTGTCACCAACGACGAGAAGAAGAAGTCGTTAGAGACCCTGACGGAAATGATTATTGGCAGAATTCCAAACTTGACCGTCCGTAATAGGGATAGGCGCAGATTAACAGACGAAATAGACCTGATCGTGATGAATAAAAGTTTGGCTCTCTTGACTGCGGGACTTGGTGGCCCCATATTCGTGGAATGTAAAAATGAAAATAAGCCTGTTGGGTCAGGCACCGTCAAAAAACTTGCTGGAACAATTCCTCATGGCGGTATCGGCTTAATTGTTACTACTCGAACTATGAGCAAAGATGCCCAACAAGAAATGCGATTACAAATGTTATCTAACGCTTCAAGAGGGCTTAGATTGGCATTTTGGGATAGTAAAGATTTAGAAGATATAGTCAAAGGCGAGGAACCCGAAGACAGACTTATAGAACGCTACTATCATGTCCTAAGTCTATGACAGACTGACGGGCGGTCGAACAAGGCGCTGCACCCGACCGCCTACAGCCTGCGGTTTGGTCGTTCCTCCCGTCGCTCCGGCTTCCGGCGGCGGGTGAGCTTAGTTATTATCAAAATCATTTCCTCAAGATTTGGGACTTCTGCTATTTCATGCGGGTTTCAATAGGGACTTCTGCGGCTTCCCGCAGCGCCAACCTCATACAAAACTTCTTGACCTTCTGCGTCGCAACGCAGAAGTTCCAAATCTTGAGAAAATGAATTTGACAACGATCGCAATCAACGGCGACCTATACCCTCGTATCCATGCCAAGCAATTGTCGCTCGTCCGGCTCAGAGGCTATGTTAAGTGACGCTGCCCGCACTGCCCTTACCCACTTCATAACGAAGTTCAGCCATACCCGTGCCGATTTGGCGAACCGACATCAGACGTAGGGTTGGGCTCAGAACTCGGCGCGGGAACAGTTGCTTACCTCTGCCCAGGGTAACTGACACAATCTGGACGATTAGCTCATCCAAAAGCTCGGCATCATGGAACTGCCCTGCCAAGTCGCCGCCTCCCACAATCCAGATGTTCTTGCCCTCCGCCGCCGCCCGCATTTCAAGGTGAACTTGGCGCACATCCCCTTTTACAAATCGGATGTCTACACCCTCGATTACCGGGAGACTGCGACTGGTGAATACCCAGACAGGCTGAGTGTACGGCCACGATGAGCCGGTCTCGGCCGCCACCTGATCGGCGTTGCGCACCATCCACTCGTAGGTGGCCGACCCCATGGCCAATGCACCTACCTCAGCGATGAACTCTGAGTAGCTGGAGTCATTCAGGTTGTCAAGCGGAAACAGCCAGTCCAACGAATCATCTTCGGTAGCAATGAACCCGTCAAGGCTTGTGGCTGTATAGTACTGGGTCTTCATAACTGTTTTCGCTTCCAAGGCCTGATTGCGACCGCCTAACGTTCGCGCTCACCGGACGCAAATAACCTTTGCAACTGACCGACCAGATCATAACGTTCCGGTGCAGCGCGATTGTTATACGGCAGGTTTTGACGAGCAAAACCTACTGGCAAAGTACGAACTTCCCGTTACCAAGAATGCCGAATCTTTTTCCTGGACGATCTGTGCAAAGAGGATCTATGCTCCACTGTCGCGCGACTTTGATAGTTTCTACAGCCTTAGGGCTATCTCCTCTACAACCGATAAAGAGGTCTGTTTCTCCATCACTATCTTCTTCCCAGTTCTCCCAATCTTCTTCTGTCCAATTTTCAAGTTCTCTGACACGCGCCCAATCCATAAACTGTTCCGCTTCTGTTGGTTCTCCGAAATTGCGTAGAAACTGCGACGAAAGATCATACACGAAAGACCGAATTAACTGTCCGTTCCTAGCCAGCATCCAAGCAGTTGTGCCACAGAAATACTCAGTATCAAATTCAAATAACTGTGCTTCACCAAACTGCTGACTCAACTTGCAGATCAGACTCTCTCTTGCCTGCACACAAAGTTCGCGGACACCTGATGTAATTTCAACATCATCAGGAGCAACAAACTCCCATTTGTATGGAACAACAACCCAAGTATCTTGAGAAACGTACAAGAAAGTATTAGCTGTTGTTTGTCGCTTTCCATTTATCTTTTCGGAGGCATCTTGCCATCTTCCTTGCCGAATCGCTTCTAGCTCCAATATCTCTACAACAGCATTAATATCCGTTGTTCTAACTGTGAGCCAAGAAATCTCAGCCTGAACATCTAAGTCATCATCGGACATACTCATAATCTCAATTCTTGCTTTTTGCAATTAGGAAGGCATCTCGCTATGTTTTCGCCCTTGGAGTACCCAGGAAAGCAAGGTTAGATTTCTTCCTCAAGCGCTATATCTATGCCGTATAACTCTTGTTTAGACTGACTTTTTCCGCCTAAGATCCCAAATTAGCGTAGTTATGCAGATTTCTGTCCATCTAAGATCCCCAAATAGATGATTAGGCAGAAATTTGTCGGTCTAAGATCCCAAATGGGGGAATTAGGCGGAATGTTTCTGCCTATTCTCTCACGTGAACCGAGCGATCGGCCTTTTAATGCAACAAGTAATCTTGCTCTGGTTGTCTGCTCTACAATGCAGAAGTCCCAAATCTTGAGAAAATGAATTTGACAATAGTTAAAGTGAGCGGCGGCAGATACGACCGAAACGGACCGAGAAGACTTTATACTGTCAGCTCCACTGCGTTGTTAGATCGTGCCTTAACGGAGAGACTTTCAACTACTCGATCACCTTGATAGTGACGCTACCATCAAGCCTCATTTCCGATTGAAGTTCACCTCGTGGTACAGGCTTTATAAGGTGGAATCAACTTCTCATGCACCCAAATGACTCGCTTACCTGCCAAGTGCTTCCCAATCTTAATCTCAAGCGTTTCCCCCTTCGGATTTTGTGTCGTGCTACGCTCGTACACATCCGAGAGTGCAAAACGGGTGTCCAGCGGCTTATCCTCGGTACAACGGTAGCGCCAGCCATTCTTGATCAGCTCCGTTTGGTAAAACTGCTGAACGCGATCGGCTGCTCCTGGATCAATGTCAAATTGGATGATCCGCTCGACCTCGGTGGATGGCTGGAACACCTTAAGGGAAGTTGCCCCTGCCAGGATGGGCGGTTGCATACGAAATCGCCAGCGCCACAACGATTCATTCGATAGGACAATGATACCTAGTCCAATCGCACTAAGGCACACCAGGCTAACGACTCCAATCCAGGGCTTACAGAACCACATCTGTTTCATAGCGAGTGTAGGCTAACGATCGCACTAATACATTCATCAGTACTTTCGTCCTTTCCAGATCGTTGAAATTAGAATTTCTGGCAAAGGCTAACTATTATTTAGACTGAAACTCTCTGCTTTTGATGCGATCTCCCTGCTTACCCTTGGTCGATTAGCTGCCAAATATCCTTCATCACAACGCCCTGCTTGCGCTCCCCAAAAAAACATTATGTTTTTTCATTATGTTATTTCCCCTAACGTAAGCAAGAGAGAGAACCTGAAATTACTTGCCTTGCGGCACTGCGCTGAATAACTCTGATCACGCTAAAAGCCATGAAAGTACCGTATAGAAACGCTTCAAGTACTGCTTCAGCCTAAGATGGAGCAGCATAACGGCTCGCTTGAGCGGCTGTCGAAGACTTTGAACTCATTACCAGCAGATTCCTTCAGTCCGCTCCGAGCGAATTGTTATACAGCGTGTGCTCTCCTCATCTATGAAAGGTTAGATGGTTGCCGTCCACCTAATCGTTGCTCTGATGCAGGAGGCAAAATATTAACAGAAATAGTGGCATAAGGATTTTGTAACTGGCCACCGATCATGAATCGGATAAAATCTCCTAATCCTTCAACTAAACGAGCACGACGTAACTCTCCACAGTCAACAGAAGCAAATCCGATATCCTTGGCTAGTTGCATGACCGTTTTACGAGCTTCAGCATCGTCAGCACAAACAAAGACAGAGACTTGATAATCTTTGAGCGGGCTAGGTGCAAGTTCAAAAATTTCCTGAGCCATTGTATTGAAGGCTTTTACAACCCTTGCATTTGGAACTTCTGACGCTAATTTTTCGGCAAGTGACTGCACAATCGGTGAAAACTCGAACCCCTCTGGAATCTCAAAGTTATTGCAGTCAATTAAGATTTTGCCAGATAGCACTTCAACTGAATTAAGCACCTCAGCAGGATTTACACCTCGCGCTGTATATAGCAGGACATCACCAAAAATTGCTGCTTCATCGTTTGTGCCACCCTGCGTTCCACGCTCAACAAATGCAGCTACTGACTGCCCCTTCTCTTTCGTCCGAGCACCAAAGAAAACTTCGTGACCTTGTGCCGCCCAAAGCAGCCCTAGAGAACGTCCCATGTTCCCACTGCCAATAACTCCAATCTTCATCGTTTAAGCAACTCCCTTTCTTTTCAGGATCACTATATCAGGTGCAATTAGAACCACTCCTTACCTAACCGGAGATTACTTGACTCTCAACACTAACAAGCTTGATCCAACGGCTGCCCTAACTAATACCTGAAGCTGTATAACTATTATTTAGACTGACTTTTTCCGCCTAAGATCCCAAATTAGCGCAGTTATGCAGATTTCTGTCCATCTAAGATCCCCAAATAGGTGATTAGGCAGAAATTTGTCGGTCTAACATCCCCAATGGGGGAATTAGGCGGAATGTTTCTGCCTATTCTCTCGTGTGAACCCAGCGATCGCCCTTTTAATGCAACAAATAAGCTGGCTCTGGTTGCCTGCTCACAACCACAATTCACCGATTTAATTGGTGATTAACTGCTGAAGACCGCAGTTAACCAGGGGAAAACCCGCATTCTCTCGTGAAGCTAGACACTGGTTGTCTACGAGAGAATGCGGGTTTCAGACTATAACCGAACGGTTATATAGTCCAAATCTAGTCCTGTTGCTTCATTGGCCCAATATCAACCAAATTTAAGCCAGTAGAGGAAATTACATCATCAAGAGCTTGCACTGCTGGGGATGGGGTGCCATCTCCTACGATGGCAATATTTCTGCGGATCTCTAGCTCAAGTAGCTGTAGAGCGATCGCGGTTGATAACCGGCCCATCATGCCAGCTTCTACAAGCCACATTCTCACCAGACCTTGACTCGCTAAAATCTCACGTTCAAAATTCTCAGTCATCGCCTGCGCTCAAACTCCAAATGCTTGGCTAGAAATTGTTCCAGGTCAGACAATCTAGAGATAACCTCTTGATGGGTTTTGTCTGTGCGCTCTCGGACATGGACTGCCATATCGCGAGCGCCATTGATGCCTAACATCAATTTATCGTCGAAGTGGCCCATTTCAGAGCTACGCAATTCTAAATCATGTTGCACCTTCAGAATTAACTCTCTTAGCTCAGTTTTCATTGCTGCCAATTCACGAGCGATTGCAGCGTCCTGATGCTTCAGAGCTAGTTTGAGGTTTGACACTGTGGCTGACACTTTCCAAACGATTGAACCAATCGTAATAAAAAACGACAGAACCGCGATGAATAGGCCGATAGTTTCAGCTTTGATCATTGCCCGTCTTCTCCAGCTCCTCAAGGAAGGAGCGCAAAGCACCGGCGATCGGCTCACGGGTATTAATTGCCCCGATTGCTACTTGAAACGCGAAATTGGCTAATTTAGCCTTGAAAGCTTTTGAGATTTTCATGAAACGTCACACAAAATAACCAAACAAGCGCATTTCATTAATCGAAACGTAATTGTCACCAGAATCACCAAACACAAAGGTATAAGCGTTTGAGGGAGTGTCTAATGTCAGAACATTAGAGAGGTCAAGCGTTTGCAGATTTGTTGTATTTGCTAGGGTGGAGCTGAAGAGAGGGGAAGCCGCATCACTGGTGACAAAACCCGAATAGATTTTGAACGTTCTAGGGACGTTATAAGCTCCGTTGAATTGTCCTAAGTACAATTCCAATCTGTTGATGAAAGCTGAACTGGTAAGCGAGATGTGAATGAAGACCTTACCCGCATTCGCCATCATGCCATCACTAAAATTACCATCAATAATTTTCAGCATATCGCTACCACTGAAGTAATAGGAGTAGCTGTTATTGTTGGCCGGTGAGTAAGAAAGCAAACTGAAGATCGTACGATCGCGATTGTTAGCAGTGTCCTGCAAAATTCCCTTGATTCTTAGGGCTTCTAGTATTTCAGTTACTTTGCTAATTAGGGCCGATAGAGTGGCATCAGTCGCAGGATTATCAACGCTTAGAGGTGGAGAATCTGCCGGGGGTGGATTGGAAGATTGATTTGCACTCCGGATCAAAGGCATTATACAAACTCTCTTACTAGCGCATTGCCGTTTACTGCTGACCAAATCCCTGAGATTGCACCTGTATAACCATAGGGAACCTCAAAGTAATCATTACTGAACAGTTGCAAACTAAAAGCCGCTGTAGTGACTGTTGCGGCAAAATCAATCGATAGCGTAGCTGTTGAGTTGTTTGTGATTGTTGCACCCTTACGCGATCCATTAGCAGCAAGAATAGAGACTGCCGTTGTGGACGCTCCAACGGTCGAAACGTTTACGGTCGAAGAAGTGGGAGGTGATAGAGGCACGCTTGAACGAACTAAAGGCATAGTAGAAACCTCAATGGTAATATTCCAGAAATCGAAGAAATCAGGGGAACTTCTTAGAGCTAAACCGCGATTGCTAATGAATGCAGGCGTTTCAAACTCTAAGACTCGATTGAAAGATGAAGCGATAATGCGACGCTCATCATAAATGTCAATGCTGTCAGGAACACTATCTAAATCAATTTGAGCAATCCATATCGGCTGATTTAGTAACGTTCCTCTAACATCTCCCACACCAAAATTAATACGAAAATACCCCAAATCTGCATCGATATTAGGGGTGAATGTCCATTCACGATTGACATCAATTGAGGCAACATTAGACCATGCCATTAGAGCAAATATTGAACGATAGATTGAATGTCGTTAAGCTGAGAAGCTACACGCGGTTGGTAATCTGTAGTCCAGATTTTAACGTTGCACTTAGTTACTTTTGAGTATGGTTGCAAAGCAATTCTATAGAAGTCAGAGACACCCGAAAATTGCAATAAATTAAGCCCTTCAGCCATGTCGGTTGGTTGCGCTCTAACAAAACCGAATCCATGAATGAAGGGTAAAAACCAAACTTTTCCAATAGAAGATCGATCATCTCCGATAGAGTCAAGTTTCATGAGGAGAAACGTATCCGCCCAAAATACTGGGATTTCAAAGTAGTTAGATTTCCTAAAGTCAATCTCCCTACCATAGATAAACGTTTCTCTCATGAATTAACCTTACTTGCTTGCAGTCACAGGATAGGAGCGGCCATCACGAGAAACAAAGCGATCCGGCTTGTTTTTGCTGGCTTTCTTCAGAAAGGCAACAATCATCGCGTTAGTTGCACCATTGGGGACAGGGATTGAGCGGTACTTCTGTACTGTCACCTGTTTACCAGCGGCGTTTTTCTTCTTGGTCGGTTTCCCAATGGGCACCTTGATCGAGCCTGCACCAATAGAACCCCTGATTAATCCACCCGTGATTTTTTTGCCGTTCTGAGTCCGATCCTTCGCTTTGGGTGCTGCCACCGCTTTGAAGCCAAATAGATCAGCCACCGTCTTGGGCATGTAGGAATACAGGGTAACTGTCTGATTTCCTACTTTTTTGCTACCAATTGCCACCGTTACCCGTGGCCCAATTGCGGCCCGTTTTGTTGCCATTGTTCAATTACCTCTTAGTGGTTTGCTCCTGAGATAGGTTTAGAGGTAGTCAAGCGCTGATGTAACGATGTTTCCATCGGCGTTGATCGTTTGAGTAATCGGCATTGCAGCGGCGATCGTAATCGTGCCTGCCTCGCTGGATGACTCGATTTGGATGAAATTGCTCTGATCTTCTACCGGCTGTACTGCTTTCTCAGCAGCGCTCAGCAATTGTGCAACCTGCACTAGAGCGGCCATACAATTGGTGGCTGTCACATCGCCGCCGGCTGTGAACGTGGCATAGCTGCCACCGAGATAGTCCTTTGGTGCATAAGCGATAGAACCGTCTGATCCTACGCTCACCTCTACCGGCAAGGTGGCCGCGATGTTTGCAGTGCCATCATCGCTTGAGAATGTGATGCTGATATTGTTCTTAGGAGTGATGCCCGGATTTGCGCCGTTTCTTGCTTTCTCAGCAGCATCTAACAATAGCGCTGCTTCTAAGACTGCACCTGGTTTGTTGTCAGCTTTGAGGCTCGATCCGGTCGTGGTGATTGTAGACATAAATTACCCGTGATGAGAGAGGGAGTGAGAGAGTTAAACATTGCTGAGACAAAGTTAAGCGACTCTCCCAACAATCGGCAATGGGAAACCACGTCTATTTTCTTCGCTCTAAGAGCGAAGACGAATATACCGAGATGAGGCTGAAAGGCATCCTCACAACTTACGTTTATTTACTGAGCTATTTTCTTAAATTGATAGACCATTTAGGCTCTGGATTGAGTGAACCTTGGTGGAAGAAATCGGCTCTAGTCGGCACTACACGCACCTGTTTGAGGTTCGCATCTGGATTCTCTGTAATTTTCGGTTGTATTGCTTTCCCGTTCATAGTTCTGAATTGAACAGGAATCAAGATTTTAAGCTTATTGATTACTCGTTTGCATTCAGAAGCACTTGACGCATTGACACCAAGCTTCGAGCCATCTGCTAACGTTAGGACACCTTGCCAATTGCCCTTAGTGTAAGCGGGAATGCTCGGTTTGAATCCATTGGGCCGATCATAATGTGGGATGTGCATGGTCCACCGTGACGATCCTAGTTTCCCGCTATTACGTTGCTCTGCAAACAAAATTGCTAATTGTGGCACGCTAGAGCCGCGTCTCAACTTCCACCAATCAGGCACCAGGGCGATCGGTTCTCTGCACTGCAAACTTTCAATCCTGAACAGTCTTAGAAATTGGGCCGCGATTACCTGAGATTGTTGTTTGGGCACCATCATTTCAGATTCTTGGGATTCTGCCTCACCTGTCTTGATACCCTCACTATCAAGGATGCAAGCCTTAAATATTGGCACCTTAATTTTGATCGTGTCGTTCTGTTTGTTTAGCTTGTCATGCAGGCCTTGAATACATGGATCTTCACAGTTTGGTGGCGTTTTCGTTTCTGGTTTTGGTTCTGGTTCGGGTTCTGGTTTTGTCTTCGTTTCTTCTCTTAATTGCTTGGTAGTTTTGTTCTCACTACCGATGCCCTTGGAAGTGGTGCCATTACCAGAAGATGTCTTACTAGTGGGGCCAGGGCCAGGGCCAGGACTGCCACCGGGATTAAAACTAGGGCCAGGGCCTCGACTTATGCCAGGGCCAGGAGAAGCACCAGCACTCGCACCGGCTACACTCGATCGCGGCCCTGCAAACTGACTAGGTGCCGAATTTGGCCCTACGCCGGCGCCGGTGCCTGCGCTGCCACTAAATAGGCTTGTGCCCAAATCTGACCCCATGCCACCCGGACTCTCACCAGTGCCACCGGCACCCATCCAACTAGACTCACTCGCTCCAGCGCTGCCGATGTCTCCTTGGTAATTGCTCAGCTCTGCCGGTGGTGGTAAAACCTTGAGAATTTCACCTCCGCCGATGTCCCTAAAGTTAAACGACGTAAAATGACCGTTTTTCGAGCTGTTATCGTTTGAGGTGCCGATCCCAAGAGTGGTCACTTGAAGAGTACCGCTCAAATCGAGCGTATAGACCTTTGCAACTTCTCCACCTCGCTCTTTTCTTACCTCAATTGAGACGGGTTGCCCACTGAATCGGCCTGTGATCACATTCTCGATTCGATGCTCATAACCTCCACCGATCAACAGTTGGTCATACTCCCCTGAATAGCTGAATTCATAATCATCGTAGGGATAAGACAACGTAATGCTGCCATCAGGAGGAAACCGATTGCCAGGGATGGGGTCAGCAAAATTACCATTATCCAGCGATGGTGGTTTAGAGCTGCCAAATAGGGCATCTCTTAGAGCGCTGCTCAATTGACCGGCACCGCTCACAATGCCGTTACCAATATTCTCGACGGCAGAGTTGCGATCTTGCCCTACACCATTAAAGCGGGATGGTTTAGAAGAAATGTAATCGCTAACGATGGCATTAGCGAGGGAAACACCCAAACCAGCGGCACCCCCAGCGCTACCGGCACTCAAACCAAATCCTACACCTCCACCCAAACCGGCACCTCTGCCACCCCTACCCGTAGGGGTGGCAGAGGCTCTGCCGCTGCCCACACCTCCACCCGTTTGGGGTGTGCTAGGTTTTCCACCTGTCCCTACTCCAACGCCTGTCTTAGTTGTAGGAGGTGGCCCCGATGTAAACGGTTTGGGAGTAGGTTTGTCGATGACGGTCGTTGATGCTTCACTCCTGGATGGGGTGCCTAGCATTCCATCACCAGAGCGGCCAACAATTTTTATCTGTGGTCCGGTGCCGCTGATCGACCGACTGAGTGAATCCAGACCGCTCGGTTTAGGGGAAACCTGCGAGCGGCCCTGATTGAGCGACGTTGGATCAACCTGCGATTTATTGTCGTAGGTTTTCCCCTTGTACTCAAAGGAAGCACCATCAGGTAAGTATTTCAGCCGTTGGCCGTTAATTGTTCCGTCCTGTTGGACGAATTGCCGCAGGCGTTCGCGCTGCTCATATTGCTTCGCGCTATCTACGGCCCATTGCGGCATGGGTGGAGGAGACAGATCCCTGAATTCCACCCGTCCATCTGCGGTTTGAGTTCTTATACCAAATCTCTAAAGTCCAGCTACAGATAGTGCTTCAAGAATTGATGCCC
>NZ_JCACCM010000079.1:0-35260 GCF_059501405.1 Myxacorys sp. | reverse complement strand
CGCCGCCTGCCGGATCAGCCTTGGCGCTTTGGGGGAAACGCCATCCCGTATCGTTACTGCGCTTCGTAGCGCACGACACCCGCCTTGCGGAGTTCCCTGGTCAGGAAACTCAGGATTGATTCCGGCTTTAAGGCATCTCCAAATTCCGGTTTTGAACGATTGAGGGAGGATCAGTTCTCCCTCATCTTTCCATGCCGGATGCGGTCAAAGCATTTTTCGATGTCGAGTTCTAGAATTCTCTTCTGCAATCCTCCTTTGTTAGAGGACAGGTTGAGAAATAGAACTCGTTGAACATCATGAGCACTCCTACCAGCGCGAAAACCGTAGCTTCTGGCATGGAAGGTCGCTTCATGGGCTGGGTCTAGGGCATAATGCACCAGTTTCTGCCATGCTCTATCGGCAATGGTCGGCACCTTGAGCATCCGGGTTGTCCCATCTCGTTTGGGAATTGGGATTTCTCTTAGCCGCTGATGTTTCCATCGCCATGCCATTGCGCTGAGGAGGCTTTCAAGTTCAAACCGTTCCTTGAAGGTGAGGCTTGATTTGCCATCGACACCTGCCGTCTTTTTCCCAGTATTGAGCTGAGTGATCTGACGGATGGCTAACCATCTCGCACTTTGGGATTTCAGAATCAGCTTCTGAAGATTGCGAGCTTTTCTGGTGTCTCCTGCTCTAACCGCTTTCCACAACCGACATTGGAGGCGGAACAGATTTTTGCGGAATTGCTTCCACGCCAACCCCTTCCAAGATTCACGATAGTTGCCTATGTGTCTAATCATGCTCACCTTTGGGGAGTTGTGTTCTGATAACCTCAAGGCAATTACGCCTTGTCCTACCCGCAATTCAGGAATTCCATGTCTCGTCTCATCTACTAGGGGTTCGACCGGGTTCCCCAGACCTGATTTGCGTTTTTATTCGTTCCCTAGCTCGATAGGTTGTCCCGTTAGATGGAGCCACTTCGCCCGTTAGAAACCCTTAGTTCTGCTAATCTCCACTTCTCAAGTTAGCGGGTCGTTACTCTAACGAAGTCAGGGGCGTGATTGTGTATCCCTGCTTTGGCGTAGGGCGCTTTTCTAGGCTCTGTTTCATCATAGGGACTCCGATAACGCCAGGGTGAGCGATACACGCGCCCTCTGATTGCGTCCTATTCCCAGCTTCAGCCTCCAGGATTCCGAGCCTGGTCACTGTGGGTAGGTCTTGAGTCATTCCGAACTTGAGAAGGGAGGGCTTTCACCTCCATTGAGCTAGAGTTCAGAGCAGAGAGTGCCCTGGCTCGCTTATGAATTCAGCCAACAACGAATCGCACGAAGTGCCGCCACTTAAACAGAGATTGGGATGCCATTCAGATTAAAGTCAGAGGAAACTGAGCCTCCCACCCTACCTTTTTTGCGACACAACCGAGAATACTACCTTTGCTCCAGCAGCACCGAATGAGATCGCAGTTGCTCTGCCAATTCCCGATGTGCCTCCCGTAACTAACGCCACTTTATCTTGCAATATCATTTTGTTCCTCCTGTTTCAATCTCTGTGGGTAGATTCCCCGCCCCTTGGGGCGTAAAATGCCAGGATGATTGAGTACATCCATAAGCGGCATAACGTTTCCGCTCACCGGACGCAGATCACCTTTGCCTGTGACCAACAACCTATATTTGTTCTGGTGCAGAAGGTTTGTTAGCTAATTTTTGTTGCATCGAACATGGAACTTTATGAGTTCAACGCCTTTTCAATACGACGGTCGGGAATGAGCCATAGGACTGCAACCAGAACGTATAATGCACATGCAAGCCAAGGGATTGCAAAAGCAAGTGGAATTGTAACTGCATAAATCAATACCGATAACTTGCCTTTAAAATTCCGACCAAGAGCGTTTGCAAGTGTGGAATCTTGACCGTGGTGAAAAACAAGTGTGCGGGTCAGAGTGAAGTAGGCGATCGCAGCCAACAATAGAACCACACCATAAAGCGCCACAGGCAACGCAGTAAAGTGATTTTCACCCATCCATGCGGTAACAAAGGGAAATAACGATAACCAGAACAACAAATGTAGGTTTGCCCACAAAGTTGAACCATTCACTTGTTGGACTGCCTGAAACAGGTGATGGTGATTGTTCCAGTAGATACCAACATGCACGAAACTCAACACATAGCTTAGAAAGATTGGAATCAACGGACGTAGTGCAGCTAAATCTGACTCATGAGGTATTTTCAACTCCAGTACCATAATGGTGATAATAATAGCAATTACCCCATCACTGAATGCTTCTAACCTACCTTTAACCATTTTTAGACATGCTCCTTGTTTGCTTACCGCGTTGTATAACTGCCGTTTGCAAAAATAGTGTCCGGTTATCCACTATCCATTCATTTTGTTCACCACTTTAAAAGTGTAGATTAAAAGTGTAGAGTTGACCCTCACTCCGTGCTGGTTTACTTCTAAGGACTGGTAAACGGCTTACATTGAATCGCCTTCACATTTCGCAGATAGTTCAACTCTGGCTCGAAGTTAGTGGGACAGAAGACATAAACATTGTCCTGAGATCGGCTAATGACTAAACGGTAGCTGGGTGGAATCCCTTCAGCACTTTCGATCACTTCGATTCTGGGAATCACTTGTGAACTGACTTGAGCCAGGGATGGAAAATTGAACAGTAGGAGTACGCCGAACAGAATTGTGATTGCGATTGTGGTTGTAGTTGTGATTTTGGTTGAAAGAATCTTTCGGTTCATGAGAAATCTCCTGTGGCTTGTGGTTGTGTAATGTTCTGTTGTTTCCAGGGAAGCGGCGATCGATAGGGGTTTTCGTGCATATCCAGGACTTCCCAGGTGGTTGGATTGACTCGCCCTGTAACTGGGATTCTGTAGCGTCGCTGGAGATCGCGTACCGCAGACGCTGTGACCGCACCAAAGATGCCATCGACGATCTCCCCTCTTGGATTGCCTAACCTCACACCTGCGGCTCCTAAAAAGCCATTGTCTTGAAGAATGCACTGTAACAATTGCACATCTCTGCCACGATCGCCTTGGCGCAAGGTAGGTAAGGTTAAATCAGTGTAGGCAGTGGCGATCAGAACGGGTGATGTTTGCTGTGAAGAAATGCGGTGTGCGATTGCGGGATGAGTGAATGAACCTCCGAGTAATCCTGTTGCGATCGTTAATACTCCGAAAATGAGTTGAGGTTTCATGATTGTCCTCCTGATGGATCAGTTCTAGTTGGCATCAATTTTGTGTCGCAGTATTACTCCATCTGCTTGCTCCGATCGGTGTGGAGTAGTGTCGTCGCTGATGCAAAACTCAGGAAACAATTGCAGTAACGCGGATTTCAATTCGCATCGTTGGCAGCCCAAGCGCCGCGACTCCTACCTGTGTCCAAATGGGAGCATGGTTGGGCATGTAATGGCGATATAGCCTGACCATCATCTCATTAACTTCTGGGGGCAAACCACCAACATGGTAAGAATTGACATGGACAACATGCTCCCAGCCCGCCCCGGCAGTTGCCAAGGTTCGCTCTACGTTCCGAAACGCTTGAGCAATCTCGTCCGCAAGCGATTCGGGAATTTGCAGGTTGTCATCCCAACCACCTTGTCCGGATATCTCCACGCGATCACCAATTTTTACTGCTTGCGAGTAATGCAAGTTATTCAGCATGTATTCCCCATAGCCGGGGGTAACAAAAAACTTGGGCTTATTCATGGTGTTCCTCTTTCCTTCGCGTCTACCAGAGAAGACTACTTTTGCACCCACCGCACCAAACGCGATCGCAAACCTGTTTCAATGTCATTCCAGTCAATCGCTGAGAACATTTAGACCTGCGATCGCTGATCTAAGCATTGATGGAAAGCTTGTTCTAACCTTTAGTCGCGATCGCTGGCACGATCGAACAGTGCGTTTGAGGGCAAGCTCGAATCAAGTACCTTGCGTGCACTGTCAACCCCTACAACGGGCAGCGTAACCGGATCAAGCATGCCGAGTTGAACCAATACACTCGCCTGATCCCAGTAGAGGTGTTCATGGGCTAACTTGCCGTCACGGAACCGAATAATCGCGACCACTGGCACTTCAACCCGTTTCCCGGTCGGAGCAATGCCAGGTAGCATCCACTCCATCTGGATGGTATGAGTAAACTTACCCACCATTTCATCGACAAGTTGATCCGCTCCGATCGTGCGCGAAATCGGAACTAGCTCGAAGTCTGGCGGAATCTGTGGAATGAAGTCTTTGGAATAAAACTCACCTACTGCTGCTTTTCCGACTCCCCCAGTCATCACTGGAATGTGATTCACATAAGCGTCCTCAACCATCGTAGCGAGAGCATCTTCAGGGCTGTGAGTCCCAAACTCGTGCCCGATATGCTCTTCCCAGACCGCTTGTAAAGCTTCCTGAGCAGGTGTTAGGTTGGGGGTTGCCTGTACATTTGCTTGTTTGTCTACAGTTTGCTCTTTGACCACGTTAGATTCTCCTAGTTTGTTCTATCTCAACTGTATTGATTCCAATGCTTAATTTCTTTCAGATTCTTATTTCATTCGCGATCGTTGCCGAATTCTTTGTTTACTCACCCGATTGAAGTGAAGCCTGCTTGATATCTATAACGAGATCGGTTAATTGGCGTTGAACCTCTTCACTCAGCGAGTCAAACTCGTCCAGGAAAAATTGCCGTTCTAGCGTCAACTTCCGGGCATTGAGTAGCCCTTCAATCTCTACGGGTCTGATTCCCCGCAGCTTGCTGCGTTCGGAAAACACAGCGTCCGAAGGGTGCTGTTGAGCGAAATCGAGCCGCGGAGCGTGCGAGTGGAGCGAAGTGATACACCGTCCGCTTGCGGCGGTGACGTTCATTTTGCCAATCTCGATCGCGTTTCATCACGACGAATAGCTGCATCGAATCTCGTGACGGTGAAGTTTCGGGTTGTCCGGGCAGCATTACCCTGACAACTCCGCTCATGAGAGCAAGTTGAGAATTCACGAAGCGGACAAAATTCACCTCACCTTCCAGGCGTGTTCCTTTGACAACGGTGTCGAAAGTTTGCTGATTAAATGCAGCGATTTCTTTTCGACCCTTGAGATGCATTCCCTTGAATGCGATGAAGTCGGCAGTTTCGCTAAACGGAGCAGCAAAGTCTTCACCGCTGCCTCGATTCCAAGCCTCAATCATCTGGTGAAGAAAATCACGGATTGCCGACTTGTTAGCAGCAGTGGTGGTTTGAGCTGTTTGTGAATTCATAGTTTTGGGCACCTAAATTAAAATGATGCGGTTGCCTCAATTTCACCCAATGTTTCTTTTGAGCTGTATGTAGAACGATGGCTAGGTTGTCTACGATCGTGAGCATATTTTAATTGTTCAAAAGTGGTGACATTCGCGTGCCAATCAGTTCAATGGAGCGCATCAGTTGGGCGTGATTCATCTGCGCGTTGTCCATTTGAAACGTGACTCTCGAAATGCCACCGAGCGATTCGCTGTGACGGCGGATTTTCTCCGCCACTTCTTCGGGACTGCCGACCAGTAACGCGCCGGTTGTGCCGCGCTGGGCGTCAAAAGCGGCACGCGTAACGGGTGGCCAGCCTCTCTCTCTGCCGATTCTAGTGAAGGTTTCGGCGTAGCCCGGAAAGAACTCTTCAACGGCTTGTTCAGTCGTGTCGGCGACGTAACCGATTGAATGCAATGAAACTTTCAACGTTTCGGGCGCGTGTCCGGCGTACGCTCCGGCATCGCGGTATAAATCTATGAGCGAGCGAAAGCGATGCGTTTCGCCGCCGATAATGGCGACCACGAGCGGCAGTCCAAGCATTCCGGCGCGGCGGAAAGATTGAGGCGTACCGCCGACCCCAATCCAGATGGGAAACGGCTTTTGCAGCGGACGCGGATAAATTGCCTGGTTTTCTAGCGCGGGGCGAAATTTGCCCGACCAATCGACCGTTTCATTGTCCCGAATTTTGAGCAAGAGGTCGAGCTTTTCAGCGAAAATCTCGTCGTAATCGCCGAGACTAAATCCGAATAGTGGAAAGGCTTCGGTGAACGAGCCGCGCCCGACAACCATTTCGGCGCGACCTTTTGAAATCAAATCGAGCGTGGCGAATTGTTGAAACACGCGCACCGGGTCAGCCGCGCTCAGCACCGTAACCGCGCTGGTCAGACGGATGCGCTCGGTGCGTGCGGCGGCAGCGGCGAGAATAACCGCGTTTGCCGAATCTAAAAATTCATGGCGATGATGCTCGCCAATACCGAAGATATCCAAGCCGGAACGATCCGCCTGCTCTATTCTCTCCAGCAGTTCGGCGATGGACTGCGTGGCATCCGCCGTTTCACCATTTTCACTCGTTCCAACCGAGGCAAAACTGTCAATTCCAACTTCCATATCATTTCCTACGCGTTTTGCGAATGAAATAGACTTAATCCGAAATAGTAGAAAGCCTTGGTGTGCGAGTTAAGCTGGTGTTCTCTCGCTCAGCAAAAAGGCCTAACTATCGTCAGCTCAGAGGGGGCGCGCTACTATCGCGGTCTGAAATATCAGGGAGCGGAATGAATTCAGTTTCACCGGGAACCGCCGGGAAGCGGTGGTCTTGCCAATCTCGTTTTGCCTGCTCGATACGCGCTGAGCGGCTCGACACAAAGTTCCAGTACTTTGTGCGATCGCCCACTGGTGCCCCGCCGATAATCATTGCTTTTGCCTCAGCCCCCGCACTGATATTTACTGATTCATTCGGCGCTAAAACGGCTAGACGATATGGCTCTAAAGGCTTTCCATTTACGAATAGGCCGGATGTGACGCTATAAACGGCCCTTTCTAAACCTTCTATTGGCGCTAGCTGAAATTGACTACCCTCCGTGAAAACGAGCGCCAGGTAAAGAGTAGCAGAGTAGGTTTTAACGGGTGATTGGTGAGACTGATAGCTACCGGCGATCAAGGTCGCGCTGGTGCCTGTTTGAATCCACCTGGGTAAATCAGTCACCGGATAATGTGAAAAGCTGGGTTCAACTTCTTCAGCGATTTCGGGGAGGGCAATCCAGGTTTGAATGCCGTGAAGAGTAGATTCTTTTTCTCTAAAGCTCTCGGGCGATCGCTCAGAATGAACAATACCTTTGCCCGCTGTCATCCAGTTCACCTCACCCGGAAAAATCTCTTGTACTGTACCTAGACTGTCTCTATGCAGAAGGCTTCCTTCAAACAAGTAGGTAACCGTCGCTAAATTGATGTGTGGATGGGGTCTAACATCGACGCCTTTTCCAGCCGGGAAAACAGCTGGGCCTAAGTGATCAAAGAAGATGAAAGGTCCAACCATTTTTAGGGTTTCACTCGGTAAGATGCGCTGTACGCTAAACCCACCTAAGTCGTGCTTTTCAGGCGTGATTAATTGCTGAATACTCATTTTTGTACGATCCATTCTTAGTTGACCTTGTGGACGAAGACACAATCACGCCCTAGCGTGTAAATCTACTTCAGTGGGGTGAATTACAGAGTTTTTTCGCAAGCCAGAAAAGCAGCAGATCACTGATTATTTCTGCTGAAGAAAGCCCAGTAACAGGGGATTGACCTGATCGGCATGAGTCCAGTTGATAGCATGGGGTCCACCCGGAATGACAACCAGTTCACTGTTTTTAATCAGCTTTGGAAGTCTTGCTGCGGTGGACTCAAGCGGCAGAATGCGATCGCTATCACCATGAATGATCAGGGTTGGTACATCAATGCGGGGTAGATCGTCGCGGAAATCGGTGAGCCAGGAAGGGACGCAATCCAAAGTCCCTTTGGCAGAAGCCCCTGCTGCCACATTCCAACTGGCTTGAATCGCTTCACTGCTGATGCGATCGCCCAGCAGCACATCCACATTAAAGAATTCTCTGAAAAATGCAGAGAAGTAGGCTGGACGATCTTCAACAATCGCTTTCATGATGCCGTCGAAAACGCTTTGGTCAACGCCTTCAGGATTGTCGTCCGTTTTTAACAGAAAGGGCGGCACTGGAGCCATCAGCACAGCTTTCTGCACCCGCTCTGAGCCGTATTTGCCAAGATAGCGCGTGACTTCACCTGTTCCCATTGAAAAACCGACCAGCACAGCATCCTGCAAGTCAAGCTTGGTCATCAGTGTGTTCAAATCGGCGGCAAAGGTATCGTAGTCATAGCCAGATGAGGGCTGACTGGAGTTGCCAAATCCTCGGCGATCGTAGGTAATTACTCGATATCCTGCATTCAGTAAAACTAAAACCTGCTTCTCCCAGGAATGTCCGTTCAATGGAAATCCATGAATCAGCACAATCGGTTGACCTGCCCCAAGATCTTCGTAGTAGAGATCGATATTTGCAGAGTTTTCTTGACCAACGGTAATGTAAGGCATGAGAGTCTCCTATTTTGTGAATGGGTCGGGCGTATCTGATAGTCGGGGGATAGCACAATGTAGTTTCTATTCAGAAGGTCGGCAAGTCATGATTCCTTCCTTTTGAGTATTAGCATTGGGATTACTGCCCATCGCTCGAAGCGTGATCGTCGGTTCATAGCCAGGGTAACAACGCACCAAGACCGTATCTTCAGATTGAGTCACATACAGTACATAAACGGGTCTACCCCCTAGCACAGCAGGAACAAGGTTGGGAGGTGCGGGGGCTGTTGCAATCAGGGTTGACTGATTCAGCGGGTATATATCTGGTGTCTCCGCCAGAGTAGGCTTTATTTGGAGCGATTGCAAACTGATCAGGACTAATGCTGTGGAAATGACTAGTGAAATCAAGAATTGAGCGGATAGTTTGAACATAATTCAGAGGTTTTAGTTGAGGTTTACCCAAAAGAGAAAGAATGTCAGAGAGAAAGGTGGCGATCGCAGAGTAAATCATTCCAGCAAATTGCTTAGAAGCCACCTATTTGAAACTGCGATCGCAAAAAGATATCTGCCAAGGCAGGTCGCGATTTAGCCTGCTGTAAATCCACCATCGATCACTAAGGGTTGTCCCGTAATATAGCTGGCAGCATCAGAGCACAGAAACACAACCGCTTGAGCAATTTCCGTTGCCTGACCGATCCGACCCATTGGAACAAAAGAGTCTAAATCATCTGCTGTGATACCCAGTTGCTTAGAGGAGCGATCGAGCAGTTCAGTCGCAGTGACTCCAGGGTTCACCGCATTAACCCGGATGCCCTGCTTGGCATAGTCCAGCGCCGCCGATCGCGTCAGCCCCATGACAGCATGTTTACTCGCAACGTAAGGAGAAGTCTCCGGAAACGCAACGAGACCACTCGTTGACGAATTGTTCACAATCACACCAGATCCTTGAGACAACATTTGCTGAATTTCGTACTTCATGCACAAAAACAGTCCCCGAACATTGATTGCCATCAGGTTATCAAAGTCTTCAACTGATTGTTCATGTAGGGGCTTTATAGGTGTTTCAACGCCTGCATTATTGAAAGCACAGTCGAGCCGTCCATAGGTTGCGACTGTATGAAGCACTAATGCTTTGATATCTTTCTCATTCGAGGCATCTGAATGGATATACAAACATTCAGCACCTGTTTCGCGAATCAGTTTGGCAGTTTTTTCTCCTTCTGCATCGCGTCTGCCTGAGAATACTATCTTTGCTCCAGCAGCACCAAGTGCGATCGCCGTTGCTCGACCAATTCCCGATGTGCCACCAGTGACTAACGCCACTTTATCTTGAAGTATCATTGTGCTTCTCCTAGCATTAATTTCGTTGCATTGGTCTGAAGCGTACTAAGTTCCAATGCTTGATTTCTTCCAGATTCTTGGGCAGTTTGTCAGATTTCTGCGCGATAACCTTCAAGACGTAGCGCTGATCAATTCCTCGCTTTTCGCCCAAAGCTGCTTAGCTTTGTTAGTGTCGAGCGCATACGACCTGACGCCGTCGGCAAACGGGTTGGGCGTGTCATTGATCGGCGCGATCGCACAATCTTCGAGATAGTGTCCACCGATCTCGTCTTTATTCGCCACGACTGCTGCCCAGACCGACGTCGCGGCTGCCTGCGGAATTTCTTTCAACTCTTTCGGCGGCAGACCCGCTTCGGTGCGCGCTGCGTCAACAGTCTGCAAAAGTCCCTGCAAGTCCTCCGGCGAGAAATGGCGGGGTAGATCCGTCAAACTGTTTCCGGGCATCACCGAAGCAGCCCGAATGCCGCGATCGCGATGCCGCCTGTCAAACTCCACAGTGAACAGTGAATTGGCGGTTTTCGACCGGCTATAAGCGACCCATGGATCGTACGCCTGCTGCTCGAAATTCGGATCGTCCAAGTCGATATCGGCACCGCGATGTGAGAGCGACGACAGGACGACCAGCCGTCCATTATCGACGAGCAACGGCTCGATCCCATTGATCAGGGCGAAATGACCAAGATGGTTCGTCCCGAACTGGACTTCGAAGCCATCGACCGTCCGACCAAACGGAGTTGCCATAACGCCAGCGTTAGCGATGATGGCATCGAACGGCTGGCCGTTAGCCAACAGTTTATTCGCACAGGCGCGAACGCTTTGCAAGGATGCCAGATCGAGATCGATCAACTCCAGGTTGCCACCTCCTTGCGACGCGGCATCACGAACCGATGCAGTGGCTGGCTCAGCTTTAGCGAGGTTCCTGACTGCGCCGACGACGCTAGCGCCGTGAGCGACCAGTGAACGGGCGGTTTCAAGCCCAATGCCTGACGATGCACCCGTGATGAGAAATCGTTTTCCCTTGAGATCAATGCCTGCAAGCACTTCGTCGGCCGTTGTCTTGGGTCCATATTTTTGGGTCATGACTTCATCCTTTACTAAGTTAGATTTTCACAGTGGTGGAACCGATCGTGCTGTCGAGGAACGTGCGGATCAAAGTTGCTATCTCCTCCGCATGCGTCTCCAGCGCGAAATGTCCGGCGTCGAGCAGGTGAATCTTTGCATTCGGGAGATCTCGCTGATAAGCGGCAGCGCCAGCGGGCAGAAACGCCGGATCATGACGGCCCCAGACGGCGAGAAGCGGCGGACGGTGCTCGCGAAAGTAGGACTGGAAGACTGGATAGAGCACGACGTTGCTGCGGTAGTCGAGGATCAGATCGAGCTGGATCTCCTCCGCGCCCGACCGCCCCATGTAGGCGATGTCGAGTTCGTAGCCGTCGGGCGACAAAAGGGTTGGATCGGCTCCGGTACCATACTGCCAGTTCCGGATTGTTTCCGGCGCGAGCGAGGGTCGGCAGGCTTCCCGGTTCGCTGCGCTCGGCTCGCGCCAATACGTCTCCCACGGCCCCCATTCGTCACTGAAACCCTCAAGGTAGGCGTTGCCGTTCTGCGAGACGATCGCAGATATCCGTTCAGGATGGCGCATCGCCAGACGCAGACCTACCGGCGCACCGTAGTCGAAGATGTAGAGCACGTATTGATCGAGCGACAAAGCATCGGTGAAGCCCTCGATCACGTCGGCAAGTCGGTCGAACGTGTAGTCGAACGTCCCGCGCGGCGGTGCCTTGGTCTGTCCGAAACCGGGCAGATCCGGCGCAACGAGCCGAAAGCGATCGGCAAGGAGAGGGATCAGGTCGCGGAACATGTGGCTAGCGGTTGGAAATCCGTGCAACAGCAGTATCACTGGCGCATCGCTTGACCCAGCCTCGCGGTAGAACACTTCGATGTCGCCGACCTGTCGAAACCCGTAGCGTACTTTCATATCTTTTCCTTTGATTGCGCGTGTAGAAGTTTTGATCTGCTGCAGTACGCACACCAGCATCGAGATTCATACGGTCTATAACGACCCAAGCGCAGCGACCCGGCCCGCGGTGACAGCGTGGATTGCAACCGGAGCGCGAGAGCCGGCCTTGTCAGGCAGCAAAATCACCGCGCACCCCGGCTGACGCGACGAAACCATGCCCCACTTGCTGCTCCTGCTAAAGCGATTATGGAGTAAGCCGCTACAAAAGCGACTCCCACAGGAATTAACGGACTGCTGGGTAGAAAACAAAGCATATACGTCAGTTGACCAAGAATAATACCGGCATAGTGCGACCAAACATGTTTAGGCCGAGCAAGGCCAACGATAAGGCCAACAACAAGAAGTGCTGCGGAATAATAAAAACCTTTCGCATCCCACGGTTCGACCTGCCCGGATAAAAATGGTGACAAGGCCCAGACCATTGCGCCGCCCACAAACGAGAACAAAGAACTTATCGCTAACTCTCTTTTCATTAGATCTTATCGGTAATAAAGTGCTAAGCATCTCAATGGACAAATAGGCTGCAAGAAGATTTGGATCGGTTTAAGAATTGATTGCTTTTCTTAATTCTGATTAAGTCTATTTTTCACCCTCGCTACCTAACGACCAAGCTCACCGGACGCAGATAACCTTGAAAATTCAACCGACCAAATTGCAGCGTTCCGGTGCAACGCATGGTTAGGCGTCGTAGGCTGCTATTACACCTCGAACTCCGGCTGGTTCGGAGCGATTTTGATGGTCCAAGTCCCCTTCTGGCTGAAAGTGCGAGCGGTCGCGAAAGTATCCTCCATGAACTGAAAGTACACGATCTTCCCGTTGCGCACCTTTGCGTGGATCGAGAACGGTGAGGTCACCGCCTTGCTCAGCGAGACCGAGCGGTACGTGAACGTGCCGAACACAGCAACGTTCTCGCCTTCGCCAAAGAGGGCGGTAACGGTGAAGTCCTCATGCGTCCACCATTTCGCAACCCCGGAGAACGTATCGATGAACGCTTGGGGACCTTTGGAGGTTCCTGTCCAAGGCAAGATTTGCTTCAGTTCAGGGTTGTCAAAATTCAGGGAAATGTATGTTGCGTCCTCCGCGACGAGCCGACGGGCAGCCGCCTCGACCTTTTCGGTTGCCGTATTCGCCAGAAACTCTTTGATCACTTCGGTCGGTTGGGTACTCATGGTAACGATTCCTTTCTTTAGTTTTGTGGTGGTGAGTTAAAAGACACTTTGGACATCATCATCAACTCCTAAGTTCTCTTTGTCTTAGTTCACTTGAGTGTAGTCAGTTCCAACACTCAATTTTTTGCAAATTCCTATGGAGTTTTCTATGGAGTTAGCGAACCAATTTCAGTGTTGCTTTAGTGAGTCGCTTGAAGTGCTGTGTCAAACATTTCGTACTGCCGATCGACTATTGCGCTACATACCCACCATCTACCATCAATGTTGTACCTGTTGTGAACGATGCCATGTCAGATGATAAAAACAGAACTGCATTTGCAACTTCAAGCGGTGTTCCAATTCGTCCGATCGGGTGAAGTCCTGCCATGTAAGCTTTGACTTCATCCTGCCCATCTGTCGCTGCTTCAAACATATCTGTTTCGATTACTGCTGGTGCAACGACATTGATGCGAATACCCGCTTTGGCATATTGGAGCGCAGCCGCTTTTGTCAAGCCTATTACTGCACTTTTACTCGCGGTGTAGAGGGGGAAGGTAGGAAATGCAACGACTCCATTCGCAGATGCCGTATTGACGATTGAACCACTTCCCTGTTTCAACATCTGAGCGATTTCATATTTCATCGACAACCAAATGCCTTTGACATTGACGTTCATCGTGCGCTCGTATTCCGCTTCTGTTTGCTCAATCAGTGAAGGATTTTCGCCGATCGTTCCTGCATTGTTAGAAGCAATATCTAACCGACCAAAAACATCAACCGCTTTATCAACCATTGCTTGAACATCGGCTTCTTTCGTGACATCTGCTTGCACAAAAATAGCCTCTCCGCCAGCTTCCTTGATCAATCGAATAGTTTCTTCACCTTCATCCATTCGACGACCCACCACCACCACCTTTGCTTGTTGTTGGGCATAAGCGATCGCGGTTGCACGACCAATTCCTGATGTTCCGCCAGTCACTAAAGCCACTTTATCTTGCAGTATCATCCTGTTTCTCCTGTTTCAATCAATATTGACTTTCAGAAATTGAACTCCGATCGCATCTCAGCCCATGCCAGCGATTGCCATCACCGGGATAGTGAGCAGGTTGAAAACGACGTGAACGACGACGGCGGGTCAGACCGAGGTTTTGATGACGAAAGCCCTTAACTCGACCATCTTGTCACCGCGAAAGCGCCAGACATCGCAGTACGAGTAATGAGCCGCCTTCCCGTCTTCGTCTTTCAGTGTGATGTCGCCGAGTGCCGTGACGAAATCACCCTCAGCGATTAAGTTGGTGACTGTAAACTTTGGCGGTTCTATGTATGTCTCTGCCATATATTGGCGAACGGCTTCTTTTCCGTTAAGGGTCTTGTCGCCTACAAACGTCCATTGCGTGTCGTCGGTGCAGAATGACAAGAATCCTTCATAGTTGCCTGCTGCGTTCGCCGCATTTGCCGCTTCTAAGACAGCTTTATTGTTCTCTGACATCTGAATCTCTCCTCTGTTCAAGTGGATGCTTTAACGGAACGGTCTCTCTACCAGCGCATTCTTCTCCTCAGCGTAATCAGCAATCGCCCGCCATCATCTGCCGCTAGCAACCTTTCGTACTCAACTAACTATCTTTGTATGGTTGGCGTGCAACGGGATTGTTATGCGAGCTCCAATCAATGTTGACCTTTAGCACACAATCAAACTCCGATCGGCAGCATCCGGTTTAGACCCTAATGTTCAGAATTCACTTGCCCTGTAATCACAATGAGTTCTGCTTGCAGTAAAACAACTAATAGCCAAGAAAGCGCTTGTAAAACTGCTTCCATTGTCCAGTTTTGACTCTGAACCTCCCAAATCATCCAAATAATAATGAATCCAATTACCAACCAGGGTAGAATGACCGCTGAATTCCGTCTGCGGTAGAAGCGGATCGCCGTCTCCCGCCAAAAGGGTAAGGTGCTGAGGAAACAAGCAAGGTAAGATAATCCTGCACTGACGAACAGGCTAGTTTGAAGACCCGGAGGCAAGCTTGGGTATCCAAGTGCGATCGCTGTCAGACAAACTCCCAGCGCGAGATACAGGAAAGTAAACAAAGTAAATCGTTTCATTCTTTCTCCAATAGAGCTTATTCTCTGTATCAGACACGCACACATTGAAAGCAACGGATTAGTTCGCTGTAAATCCACCATCGATTACCAAAGGTTGTCCAGCAATGTAACTGGCTGCATCAGTAGTAAAACCCTTCACAGAAGTTTTGTGGGCAGTGCCCGCCCTACTGGCTTTCATGGTGTTCTCTCAATATTTGAGTGGATCGGTTTAGGGTGAAGCAATCGTGAAATTACTTTAGAAAAAAGCTTAGACAAATCTTGCCAGCAAAAGACTAAGAGCAAAGGAAAAGGCATGAAAGCTGACATGAGATAACATCGCAGCCTCAAGCGAGTATTGCCAAAAGAGCCAACCAAAAGCAATGCCAGCAATCCCATTTAGTAATATCGCTCGGATAATCACAAGCGGAGTGAGTGGAACTATCGCGGCAGCCGCGGGCAGGTGTAAAAGTCCAAATACCAACGAAGTTAGAACGATCGCACCTTGGTAAATCCCTTGACTTGGCAACGTAATGCCTTGTTTTAAGACCTTCCACGCTATCCAAACAAGCAGCGACATTAAGCCCCAGCGCATCAGAATTTCCTCAGTGATGCCGCCATAAAGCATTGCTGTAAGCGAACTCAGCCAATTCGGTTCTGTGTTATTAGATGCCTGTAGCGCTTCAGGTAGAGCAGGTTTCATGAACCGATCGAGCAACAGGAGAATGATCGTTGTCGCTGCACCCACACCCAAGCTCCATTTCATCTCAATGACAGAAAATGGAATCTTAGGGGTATGAAGTACCCAGTAGTCAATCAAATGTGAGCGTAATCCAACACGATAAGCACAGCCAATTCCGATCAGAATGCTGATTGCCAGTAGAATTGAATACTGTAGTCCTTGCAGAAGCATTAAAATCCACAATGGCGGAACTTTTGCCAGTATTTCTGGAGACAGTTTTGCTAACTGTTGCTCGACTAAAGGAATAGACGTGATCGTAAACATCACAATTCCCACACTGCCCAATACAAATAAAATCCCGAATTGTTTCAGAATTGCCATTGGTTTAATCTCCAACGAATCGTCGTCTCGCGCCAGAAGGGGAAGGTGCTGAGGAGACAAACAATGTAGGAGGTTCCTGCACTGACGAACAAGCTTGTTTGAAGCCTCGAAGGTAGGTTCGGGTATCCAAGCGCGATCGCTGTCAGACAAACTCCCAGCACGAGATACAGGAAAGTAAACAAAGTAAATTGTTTCATTCTTTGCAAACAAAGCTCAGCGATAATCTATTCCTATATGGCTGACATGACTCAGCCGATGAACAACAATTAGTCCACATGCAGCACAGCCTTACCTGAAAATCTGCGCCCGATCAAATCAGCCGCTGTTACGCCTGCTTCACGCCATGAAACTGCTCGATCGATGTGCGTTTTGAGCCGCCCCTGCTCAACTAACCTCAGTAGACGAGCCAGCCCAGAACTAGCACTTTCCATCTCTACTTCGGTGTACAGCGTGAACCCGTAAAGCGTGCGCTGTCCTCCATTCTCGAAATAGAAGTCTGGTAGGGACAGCTTCATCTCATTGCCGCTGCTACTGCCATAACAAACGCAGGTGCCTCCTTTAGCCAAAAACGCAGTTAGCGTCCCGACCAATTCACCTCCTACTCCATCAACGATCAGTCGATAAGGCGCGAACTGCTTGGCTTCTTGCCCGGTTTCAGTCACCACCACTTCATCCGCGCCATAATCTTGCACAAATGCTTCTTGCGCTGGCTGACGAATTTGGGCAACGACGCTGGCTCCCATCATCCGAGCAAGCTGCATGGCAAAGAGTCCCACTCCCCCTGTTGCCCCTGTGATCAGCACCCGACTTCCTAGTAAACGAGATCCCTTTTCCACTGCATACAGTGCTGTTAACCCCGCGACGGGCAGTGTGGCGGCATCGGTATCTGATACGCTCTGGGGAATAATAGCCAGAAAGCGAGTCGGAATTGCTACATATTCTGCCCAGCCCTCCGAGCGGATGGAGAGGGCAACAATTTTTGTCCCTGTGGGTGGGCCACTACCGTCCTGTGCTGTTTGTTCAACAACGCCAACGACATCCCAGCCAATCGGAGTGCCCAGTAGATCATTTTGCGATCGCTTAAGTTCGCCCCGATTCATCGAAAATGCCTTGACGCGAATCAAGCACTCGTTAGCATTCAGAGTGGGAACTTCAGTGTCTTGAAAGGTGAGGTTGCCAACGGCATCTGGTGAACTCACGAGTCTACGCATCGCCATGTCCTTGTGTGTAGAGGGCTATAGTTTTGTGTTCTAGATAGAACTGTTTCAATCAACTTGCTGTCTATCCACTATCGATCGCAAACGGTTGCCCAGTGATGTAGCTGGCAGCATCAGAGCAGAGAAACATAACCGCTTGAGCAATTTCCGTTGCCTGACCGATCCGACCCATTGGAACCGTAGACCCGAGATCATCGGACGGGATGCCCCACTGGTCGGCGGCACGAGCCATGAGGTCAGTCGCAATCGGTCAGGATTCACCGCATTAATCCGAATACCCTGTTTGGCATAGTCAAGTGCTGCCGATCGCGTTAGCCCCATTACTGCATGTTTGCTATTGACCTTCAGCAACGAACTGACGAGATCACCGACGACCAATCCGATCGCTCTGAAAAACGGGTTCGGATGCCTTGTCGCGTTTGAATACCTTGTAGGCGATCGCCAGGAATATGGGTATTGCAACCAGCACTGATAGCGCCCCGTAGGTCGCGTGGTACTCGTTGATTGTGAACAGAGCCGGTGTGGTCACGGCACTTCCAGTGATGTTAAACAGGAGTATGCTGCCGATGTTGTTCGCGAAGTGTGCGCCGATGGCGAGTTCAGTGGTTCCGTCAATCAACGAAACCACAGTCCACAACAGACCCGGAACGAGGAAGTAGTTGGAGAAGACCGTGAGCCAGCCGCCTGCGCTCACCTCCGGGTTTAAGAGGTGCGGCAGGGTGAATACCATGGCTGCCA
This sequence comes from Myxacorys sp., assembly GCF_059501405.1. Lineage (NCBI taxonomy): Bacteria > Bacillati > Cyanobacteriota > Cyanophyceae > Leptolyngbyales > Leptolyngbyaceae > Myxacorys > Myxacorys sp. Next base: position 17,351 of record NZ_JCACCM010000079.1, on the reverse strand, counting down.
CGAGCGCCAGAAAAACGCGGTTGGTCGAGATCATGCTCGCGCCCTGCACGATGTATCCGCGAAAGAAAAGCTCCTCCGTGGTCGTCTGGATCGCGGTGAAGACCAGTGCCAGTGGCACGAAGAGCGCGAACGTCTTGAGGTCGGAGTTGAAGGAGAAGCTATCGGGGTAGAAGAGGTACTGTCCCAGCACGCCTATCAGAAACGCTGGAACGGACCACGCCACAAACCCCTGACCGATGCGACGCCAATCGATCCGCTCCCGCGCCGTAATCAGCGTCCGGGGGTAGCGGCGGTGGATAAGGGTAACGGCGATTAGAACCCCCGCGAGGAAAAATGGGAAACCTGCCATAACAAACAGGAACTTCCCGAAAGGACCAAGCACGAGGTAATCAAGCACGAAGTAATCCGGCTGGCCGATGATCGCGACGAGTACGCTGGCACCAGTCCCGACCACCAGCCACGCAAAGAGGATGATCACCAGTCCCAAAACATACCGCCACCCCCGATACTTTCCCCACCGGGCGGCCTCTACGTAAGTCGCATCTTGCACTTTCGTTTTGATTGCGTTGATCTTCATCTTTGTCTCCTTGACTCGTGCGTGTATGTAGCGCTTGAACGTTAGCGAATCTGTTTTGGAGTCATTCCTGTAATGCGCTTGAATTGCTGTGTCAGATGGCTCTGACTGGAGAAGCCGACTTGTAGAGCAATGTCTGCGATCGCTAAATCCGTTTTCGACAGCATCAATTTTGCTCGTTCCACTCGTTGTTGAATCACATACTGGTGTGGAGAAATCTCGATCGCTTGTTTGAATGCACTAGCAAAGTAAGTCGGGCTAAGATTCAGCGTCTCTGCCAGTTCGACCAGTGACAAATCTCGGTCAAGGTGAGTGTGAATATAATCGAGTACTTGCTGCAATTGGGTGCGTGTTAAACCTCTGTTCTTGAATTCAAGGGTTGGCGTTGTAATGGTTAGCATGGTGCAGAAATGGGTGGTTTGTTCGACAGGAAAAGCTAACCGTCAAAATCAGGTAGCTTACTGGCACTAGCAAGCAAAAACAGAATCTTTAAGTTAGAAATTGAGCGCAACAGAGCTGCCCAAGATCTAAAAGCATGAGCCTTTAAACATCGACCGAATTGTCATGAATTAGATCGAAACCTTGCTCACTTCTCAGAAATAAGTACTAGGCACGAATGTGTCAGAGGTTGCTCATACGAGCTTCTTCAGAATGTCGCGAATATGAGTTTTTGCCGTACCCACAGAAATATTAAGTTTCCGAGCGATCGCGATACTGTTGTCTCCATCAACAATCAATTGCAACGCCTCCAACTCCCAATCTGTGAGTGATTCAGCGAGAATCATTTGCCTCAAGTCTGAATCAACTGCGCGAATCACGAGCGCCTCAACCGAGTTACTGTCATCAGATGGAGGAGGATAGGCTTGTTGGAGCCGCTCAGCGACCTCTTGGGCAACCGTAACAAGAGCATGATTAGGAGAGCGCGCAGTGGGAAAATGAGTCTGAGTTGAAAACCTCGATTGCTTGAAATCATTTTTGGTCGATCGTGGACTGGATTTCATAAAATTGTCCTCAGTCAAACATGGACGGCGAGCAAAGGTTGGGAAGCTTAATGACTTGCAGTAACAATGGCTGTCATTAACTCTGTCATCTTCCAGCGGCCGGTATATCGAATGTTATTGATAAATAGGGCTGGAGCAGTCGTTACTCCACTCTTCCATCCACTTTCGATATCTTCATGGATGCGATCGACATGCACTTGTTTAGACAACTCTTTGAGAAATTGAGGGATATCAAGCCCTAAATCGTTGGCGTACTCGACAAGATAACCGTTCTCTAACTGTTGTTGATGGATAAATAAAGTGTCGTGCATCGACCAAAACTGTCCTTGTGCAGCGGCTGCTTCGGCTGCTTCGGCTGCCCGTTGAGCATGAGGATGAATCTGTGTTTGCGGAAAATGACGGAAGAGCAAGCATAAATAATCTTCTCCAAAAGCAGCACTAAGCTCTCGTTTGATCCCTTTAATCAGCTTGTAAACGTCTGCACTTCTGGGGTCTTGATAGTCTCCATACATTACCAGCACGACCTTAGCACTCAGCACACCCTGCATCCAATCTTGGGTTGAAGGGGGTACAAGTAAGAAACTGTGGCTACGATCGTCGTTCATTTTTCTACATCTGCATCAAGCCTGGAACCTGGCAATAAAAGCTGGAAAAAACCTTATGATTTAGGGCATTCCCAGCGTCAGCAATGTGAACGTGAGCTGAATAACTTGGAGATCGGTGATGGCTGCGTTAGCCTAGGTTTCGCCAACGGCGAGCAAATTCCTCTAGAGCTGATCTAGAAATCTGGGATTGCAACCATTCAAACGCCTCTTTTTGATAGGGATAGTTCGATGGCTCGTAGTAAATGGCTGCATCAGTCAGTTGAATTGGCGCATTGCCAACTCGACGAAGGGCTTGCCAAGTTTGAGTGCCAACGATGCCATCTGCAACAATGCCATTCTGCTGTTGAAACTGAACCACTGCGGCGCGAGTCGCATTGCCAAAAACTCCATCGACTGTAATGTTGATTCCTTTGGCATTCAGCAATTGTTGTAGCTTAGTGACAGCAGCACCAGAATCGCCTTGGCGTAGCACTGGGTCTGTCGCTGTGGCTGTGGGGGTAGAAGCCATAGATTTGTCTCCACTATTTAGGGTTGAAAATTTGATCAGGTTTACCGCTCTAAAGGAGCATGATTTGCCGGATTGGATGCACTTCTGGCGAGGCTTGCCCAGTTGTGATCCCGCAAATAAGATTCAAGATTGGTTAGGCTAGGAAATAGGTGCTGAAATTAGGCAAAGTTCGCTGCGTAACCCACGTTCTCAAACCAACGATACAGGATTGCTATTTCTGCTCCAATTCACCTGCTCAATCCATTGACTGCATCTCTATTTGCATAAACTCAATATAGGAGATCGCTTTCAAGCCGTCGTCTACAGCAAGTTAAAATTTTTGCAGTACAAATTGATAGAGCAAGCATGCCATCGCAAAGTAGGAGGCTGACTATAACTCAAGTTAGAATCCGAATTCAATCGAAAGTACACCCTACAAACTGACAATGCCGCGTTTAACAGCAACAATCACCGCTTGGGTGCGATCGCTGACATCTAACTTATTCAAAATCCGATTGACATGAGATTTAACCGTGCCTTCACCAATACTCAAAGCAGTCGCAATATCGGCATTACTCATCCCCTGCGCCAGTGAGCGGAGTACTTCTAGTTCTCGTTCACTCAGTTCTGGATTGCTGAGGCGCTGTACCAACTTTGCTCCCACATCGGGCGGAATGTACTTCTGACCCCGATGAACGGTACGAATCGCATTCAGAAGCTCGTCCGGTTCAGTTTCTTTCAACAGGTATCCTTTTGCGCCTGCCTGCAATCCCCGGTAGATATCTTCGTCGCCATCATACGTGGTTAGTACAATAATCCGAGCAGATTTAGCCGTCGCACAAATTGCACCGATGGCTTCTACTCCTTCAACTTCAGGCATTCGTAGATCCATCAGTGTGACATCCGGTTGGTGTTCTCCAAATAGCGCGATCGCCTGCTCCCCATTCTCAGCTTGGGCAATCACCTGCATATTTGGGTCACGGTTAATAATCGTGGCTAATCCTTGCCGAAAAATAGCATGATCGTCTGCAATCAGAACCCGAATGGTTATGGCTTGGCTCATCGTGGCGCTACTCCCGGTTGACGGTGACAATCATCTCTGTTCCTTGCCCAGGTTGGCTCCGAATCGTGAGTTGTGCGCCGATGCGCTCTGCCCGTTCGCTCATGCCCAGTAAGCCAAACCCCTCAGAGGATGGAATACTGCCAACTCCAAAGCCCTGTCCATTGTCTTTCACGCGCAAGCAAACCTGATCGCGATCGTAGATTAGCTCCACTCGGATTTCGTCAGCATTGGCATGTTTAATCGCATTGGTTAATGCTTCTTGCCCCATCCGCAGTAGATTACTCTCGACTTCAGTGGGGAGAGCATACACTGCCCCCTCGATCTCATAGTGCAAAGTGGTATCCATTGCGGCAGCTCTAGTCTGAGCGACGAGACGATGGAGAGCGCTCTGTAAACTGCCCTCCTCCAAAAGCTGAGGACGCAGCGCGACGACCGATCGCCGCGCTTCAGTCAGTCCAGTTCGCGCCAATTCTTTGATCAGATCCAGGTGTGCCCCAGTTGCTTCTACATCATCCGTTAACACCTGGTTTGCCGCTCCCACCTGAGCCAGAATGCCTGTAAACGCCTGAGCGAGTGTGTCGTGAATTTCACGCGCCATGCGGTTGCGCTCCTCTAAAATTGAGGCTGCTTCTGCTTGTTTCAGTGCCGTAATATCTCGCGCCAGCCAAATCACTTGGTCGTGGTCGATTGGAGCAATGCGAGCCGAAAACCAGGCTTCTCGTCCATTTAGAAACACACTGTACTCGACTGTGAGGGTTTGTTGGGTTCTCAGTACCTGCTGAATATAACCTAGAAATTCATCAGCTTGTTCCTTTCCGAGTTGATGCATGGTTTTACCAATCATCTCCTCAAAGGGTTGCCATAGCAGATTTGGTTCCAGTACCATTATTTCAAGGAGTCGCCCTTCAGCAGACAGTACAAAAAATGGATCGGGAATTGCCTCAATTAGAGTCCGTAGCTTTGTCTCTGAGGCTTGTAGGGCTGCTTCTGCTTGTTTGCGATCGTTAATGTCAACGTGGGTTCCCAACATCCGCATGGGTTGACCTGATTCGTCCCAGGCAACAATTTTGCCAACAGAAAGAGTCCATTTCCACTGACCATCCTGGGTACGCTGGCGATACTCTGCTTGATAGCTGGGGATTTCTCCAGCAATGTAAGCACGGTAGGTTGCGACAACTGAGTCTCTGTCATCAGGATGCAAACGAGCAATCCATTCGTAAATGGGTTCGTGGAATGTTGCTGGATTGTAGCCCAGCATTAAAGCGTATTCCGGGTTGACAGTTCTTTCTTCAGTTTTTAAGTCGAGATCGTAGAGTCCTTGATTTGAAGCGGTTAAGGCTAAGCGTAGTCGTTCTTCACTCGTTTGTAGAGCGGCTTCTGCTTGTTTGCGATCGCTAATATCTACAACCACCCCTTCGATGTATCCATCGGCTGAATTCAGATAAGAAGAGAAAAGTACCCAAAACAATGTCCCATCTCGTTTCCGCACCTGGGCTTCAAAGTTTCGCACTTCCCCATCCCGCTTCAGCAACTCAAGGAATTGTTGGCGATCGCTGGGATTGACATAGTAGCCTGCGGTGTGTTCAATCCCAATGATCTCCTCTGGTGAGTCAAAGCCATACAGATTGGCAAAGCGTTGATTGGCATCGAGAATTAATCCATCCGAGAGGCGGGTTCGGTAGATGCCAACCTGCGAGTTTTCAAAGATAGTTCGGAACTTAGCTTCACTGCGTTGTAACGCGGCAGTTCGTTCTGCGACCTGTTGCTCTAAAGTGCAGTTGTAGTCGGCTAGGAGTTTCTCAGCTTGTTTGCGCTCTGTAATATCCTGAAAGGTAGCGATCGCATAAGTGATATTGCCCTGTTGATCAAAAACTGGTGTTCCCCGTGCCTCAAGTAGAATTGTGGCATGATCTCGACGAATTTCTATATCTTCAGTCCTGATGCGTTCGCCCCTTAATGCCCGCACAGCTGGCAAGTTCTCCGCTGGATAGATTTGATCCGTTCCCGCTACATAAAGCTGATAAGCCTCTGAGATCTGCTCCGGTGCTATGGAAGTATCAGTTTCTTTGCCCATGATTTGATTGCCGCATTGGTTGGCATAGTAAGGGCAACCCATCGCATCCACGATCCCAATTCCCACCGGAATCGCTTCGAGGAACTGGGTGATCTTGCTTTCCTTAGCCTGCAGTTCTGAGTAAAGTTTGGCATTTTCAATGGCGATCGCTGCTTGAGTCGATAATAGCTGCAAGACCTGCGATCGCTCTGGTGTAAATACTCTAGCTGCTAACCGATTTTCTAAATACAATACACCGACCAGCTTGGCTTGATTCAGCAGCGGCAAACAGAAAACAGATTGAGGCTGGTTCTGTTGAATGTATGGCTCATTAACAAAAGCACCTTCACGAGTCGCATCATTTAAGGTGACAGGCTTCAGAGTCCGAATCACATATTGAATGATTGATTCTGGCAATTGATCGGCAATTGGAATAGACTGTAACACCTGAGTCGCACAAGAATTCTCATCGGTATTGAGTTCACAAGCCGCTTCAATCGACCATTCTCCTGAGTTTTCTAAAATCAGATAGCCGGTTTGTGCGCCAGCATTCTCAATTAAAGTTTGCATCAGTGATCGCAGCAGTTGCTTCAGTTCAATTTCGCGAGAAATCGCCTGTGAAGCTTTCATCACTGCTGCTAAATCGAAAGTAGTATGGAAGGGATTAGAGATAGTTTTAGCAGTAATAGGAATTGATGCGGAAGCGGCTCTAGACGACTGAGGAAAGAACTGTGGATAGCGAGTTTCTAAGTCTTTAACTTTAGCAGTTGCGCCCCAGCGATCGTAGCAATAGTGCGCTTCTTTCATGTAGGTCTGAGCAAACTTTTCCCGACCTCGCGCCAGATAATGTTTTGCTGCTAATTCATAAGCTAATGCTTCTTCTTGGATAAACTCATGCTCAGTAGCACCTGCGATCGCCCGTTCATAAAGTTCCTCAGCCTCGAAGAATTGCCCTAAGACTCGCGCTTTCTCTGCTTCGACTAAATAAAATTTATGGAGATAATTCATTGGGGCATGACTCGCCCACTTTTGCATCTTTTCTTGATTAGAGCTAACACAACTTAGCCAAGCTGCTTTTTCAGAGTTTGAAGCATCGAGCAATAGGCTCAAAAGCGTTAGAGAATGGTAGAAACAGAATACAGGTAAAACCTTTATTGCTGTCACCTCTTCAAAATGTTGCCTTGCCAAAATAGCAGTCTGTACAGCTTGACGGTGTTCTTCAAATAGATAACACAACATGACTTTGTGCAAATAGAGTATCTGAATTGCATTTCCATCTTTAACTGCAATAGCGTGTGATAACGCCTGTTCTTCATTATGTAGCCTACTAACTAAGCGGCTGGAATTCTCAGGACTATCTTGCAAACTAAGAATAGTCTGCCGCAATATTGCCAGCCAATTCGAGGGACTTTCTCGTCTAATTTGGTCAATCGATTTGCTGTAAAATGCTGTTTTTTGTTCCAGTTGGGTAAGTTCCTCCCCAGCAAAAAACGAGTTATAGCACACGTCATATGCAGCATAACCAGCAGTTTCAAAGTCTCCAGTTTCTACTCCATCTTGATAGGCATCAGCCAGCATGGGTATTGTGTTCCTAAGATGCACCTTCCAGTGCATGATGTGGGTACTCGACAACATTAATGCTTTAGCATTCCCTTTTTTGGTATTCAATCGTTCTGCCAAGCTGAGAGCCAGTTGTCCAAATTTATAACCGAGTTCAATGTCTTGAACAACTCCACATAGAACAGATCCGTAAGCAGCATAACTATGTGGTGACCAGGTAGTATTACCGTAGTTAATTGACAGATTTACCCTCTTACATACAATCAGTATCCACAGTGCTGGTAACGTTATAAATGCAGCAGACCCCATATTCGTTGAAATTGACACAGCTGCCAGTGGTTCTGGTGCAGTCATCTCTGGTAAATTAATTAAGTCTTCGATTTCTCGTTCAGCAAGTACTGCAGCCGTTGACTCCAATTCCCTTTGAATATCTGCCTGACTTGGATTTTCTATTAAATCTATTCCCAAGAGCTTTAACGCTTCCAATCCAGTTTTTAGTACTTCTTTCAGGTTGCCCTGTGACAAATATCCTTGAATTCTGCTATCGTAAGCCTGTACTTTGTCAACCACTGTTTTGGCACGATCGAGTACCACTTCTACCAACTGTTCCATCTCATCAAAGCGACCCTGGAGATACGCCGCTTCTGCTGCTTCTGAGTACAGCGCTAAGGTAAGGTCATACTCACTCTGCCAACTCTCTGAATTGAGGAGTTTAAGCCCTGTAGTGAAATACTTAAAAGCTGCTTCATAAGCCGTTGCTGCCTTTGCTTTCTGACCTGCCGTTAAATTCAATGTGGCAATTTCAGTTCGTTCTGGTTGAGCAGTGACAAGCTCCGTTCCTTGATCGAGATGATCCACAATAGTAAACAGTCGATCGAATCGTTGCTCCGGTGAAGTTTTTTCGAGCAAATTGCGACCGATTTGAAGATGAACAACCTGTTTCTGTGATTCATCAATTAGGGCATAAGCCGCTTGCTGCACGCGATCATGCAGAAACTTATACTCTTGAACCAGCAAGTCTTCGTCCAATTCAGACAGAGGTTGAATTAATCCAGCTTGTATTACTGCTAGTAGATCCTGGAAAATTGCTTTCGGTGATTTTTCGCAAACGGTTCCTTCGGAGTTGCGCTCTGCGCTAAGCGCCAACGTTTCTAAATCAAACTCAGACCCAACACAAGCCGCTATGCAGAGAGTTTGCTGTGTTGCTTCCGGTAATTTTTGCAATTGACGCAGCAGTAACTCCACCACATTATCGGTGATATCTTGAGCTTCAATCTCAGCTAGGTTCCACTGCCAACTCAACTGTTGGGCATCAAAGGTTAACAGGTTTTCGCTATGCAGCAGCTTCAAAAATTCACCAACAAAGAAAGGGTTGCCCTCGGTTTTACGCAACACGACTTGGGCTAAGGAACGAACGGTATCAGGATTGCAATGTAATGTCTCAGCTATCAGTTGAATCAACGGTTCCAGCGTTAAAGGAGTCAGGGTAATTTCTTGAATCGCTACACCCTGATTTCGCAAGCTCTCCAGCATCAAAATTAATGAATGGGTTGAAGACACTTCATGATTTCGATAGGCTCCGATCAAAAACAGGGATTGAGTTTGCTCGTCAAGCAATATGAGTTCGATTAACTTCAACGTTGCAGAATCGATCCACTGTAGATCGTCTAAGAAAATGACCAGGGGATGCTCTTTTGCACAAAACGCCCGCATAAACCTTTGAAACGTGAGATTGAAGCGATTCTGTGCCTCAGTTGCTCCAACTTCGGGCACAGGCGGCTGCTTGCCAATAATGAACTCAACTTCGGGAATCACATCTATGATAATTTGTCCGTTGCTTCCCAAAGCAGTGAGTAGACGCGATCGCCATACTTCCACCTGTTCATTGGGTTCTCCCAAGAGTTGCTGCACCAACTTTTGCAGAGCATCGACGATCGCGCTGTAGGGAATATTGCGCTGGAATTGGTCAAATTTACCCCAGATAAAATAGCCGTGCTTTGCGGTGATCGGTTTAGAGAGTTCCTGTACCAATGCTGTTTTGCCGATGCCAGCATAACCGGAGACTAGCATCATTTCACGGACTGCCTTACTCCCTGCCACTCTGTCAAACGCCACCCATAATGCTGCAATCTCCGCTTCTCGCCCATACAGTTTTTGAGGAATGCGGAACTGCTCGGAAACATCTTGCAGTCCCAACGATATGGCGTTAATCTGTCCCATCTCCGCCAGTTGTTGGGCACAGCGCTCTAGATCTGCTTTGATGCCCCAGGCACTTTGATAACGATCCTCCGCATTCTTCGCCATCAGTTTCAAAATCAGATCCGAGACAGGTTGGGGGATCGTGGCATTCAATTCGTGCGGAGGAGTGGGCGGTGTAGCAATGTGACAATGAACTAGTTCCAGGAGATCACGGGTGGGAAACGGCAATTGTCCCGTCAACAGTTCGTAGAAGGTTGCACCCAGTGAATAAAAGTCGGTGCGATAGTCGAGCATCCGGTTCATTCGTCCGGTTTGCTCTGGCGACAAATAGGCGGGGGTTCCTTCTAGAAGATAGAGACTTTTGAAGGTGGGATTGGTGCGACTGAAGCGAGTGGCAATGCCAAAATCGATGATTTTGACAACGCCAGTGTTCGGATTAAAGACAATGTTGCCAGGATTAATATCTTTATGGATGACATGAGCCGCATGGATTTTGCCTAGAGTATCAGTAATGGCGATCGCCAGTCTCAGAAAAGTAGGTAAGGGCATAGGAGAGAAACCCGGTTGCTGCCGCATCCAGCATTCTAAAGACTCTCCACCAAAGTCTTCCAAAAGAATAACCAGCGTGCGCTGGTAGTCTTGCTGGCTGTATGCCTTGACGACGCCTTCAATGTTGAGAAAATGAGTAATTTCATACTCCTGCCGATAGCGAGTTAATTCCTGAGGAGAGGGATAATCCTGCTTGAAAACTTTGGCAATCACTGCACAGTTATCTTGCTCTCTAATGCCCCGATACACCAGAGAAGCTAAGCTCTCATAGATTTTGCTGTGGATAGTAATTCCAGGCAGGGTAATCATTGAATACTCCCCCGATGAAGGACTGTCATCCGTTTCCCAAAGTATATCGCTTGCCAAACTCCAGAATATAAAGCGCCTTGTGTAGATCTCTATATTTTGACTTGTAATTGCTCAACTCAGTAGCCGATCAGACTGGTGTGAGGCAAGGGCATGGGGAATAGACTGGAAGGCAGAGATACTCTGATGGTGAGCCGTATCCACCAACGACCGCACCTGGGCGAACAACTCCGCACCCCAATCAGAGCAAAAGCCATGGGTGACCTTGCGAAAAACCACGCTCCAGCGCAGTGCCTGTTCACTGGAATGATTGGTCGATTAATGGTCGATTGGTTGTATGAATGTACTTTCGATCAAGTTTGGATTCTAACTTAAGTTAGAGCCAGCCTTCTACTCCGCGATGGCATGGTTAATCTATCAATTTGCACTATAAAAAATTTAACTTGCTATAGGCGACAGCTTGAAGGCGACCACCTATATTGAGTTTATTCAAACAGTCATGCAAATGGAGCGAGCAAGTAAATTGCACGGTTCCATGCTTGAAGGCATGAATATTCAAGGTGCAACTGGATTAACGCACGCTCAAGCAGCGACGTTGAAAGCATTAGGAGCGATCGCATTGCTCTCAGTGCAGTCGCCTCCGATCTACTCGGAGCAAAGTACACCAGATATTCACTTTGGCAATATCAACAGCTTTCAGGAGAATTCAATGCAACCAGTACCAAACCAAGAGCGACAGACGGCTGAAGCTTTTGCCACTCATTTAGCACTTGTGGGTAAGGATGTTCAAGCTTGGGTAGATTTGTTTGCCGAAAATGCAGTCGTTGAGTTTCCCTATGCTTCCACGACACCAGGACGATTAGAAGGCAAAGAAGCCATCTACAACTACATGAAAGATGTGCCAGCACAAATGCAAGATTTGGTGTTTACCAACGTCCGGATCTACCCAACGTCAAATCCTAATGTTCTATTTGCTGAGGTTTATGGAGAAGCCGTCATTGTTTCTACAGGTCGTCACTATCAACAAGATTATGTAATGCGGCTGGAAACTAAAGAAGGCAAGATCATTCATTATCGCGAATACTGGAATCCTATTCCCGCCCTTAAGGCATGGGGTGGCACACAAAATTTGCGTCAATCTTTCAATGCAGATAGCGTAGCGTAGGCAAAGGAAAAAGCATGAAAATTGTGATTGCCGCAGCTTCCGGCAATATTGGACGACACGCTGCACAGAAAGTTGTTCAGGCTGGAGTCGAAACCATCCTTCTGACACGACAGCCAGAGAAGCTAGCTGATTTAGCGGCTCAAGGTGCTACGGTGAAGCCAATCAGCAGTGATGATCCTCAAGGATTGATCGAGGTAACACAGGATGCAGATGCTTTATTTTGGGTGACTCCACCGAAACTGGATGCACTCAGCTTACGCGATTGGTATATCCAGACGGCGATGGCTGGGGCTAGAGCAGTGCGTGAAAACAGCATCAAGCGAGTAGTCAACATTTCTAGCCTGGGTGCAGGTGCAAGTGAAGATCTCGGCACAGTTACATTTGTTGGGACTGTTGAATCGATTTTCAACCAAACGCTCTCGAATGTGCTGCATCTGCGTCCTGGTTATTTCATGGAGAATTTTCTAGGGCAAGTCAAGTTTATTGAGCAAGACAATGCCGTATATTTTCCCTACGCCAGTGACCATGATATTCCCTGGATTAGTACTGATGACATCGGTGATGAAGCCGCAAAGTATTTACTTGACGATCGTTGGGCTGGGCAATGGACTCGTAATTTGATGGGACCAGAAAATCTAACGCTTCCTGAAACCACTGCTATTGTTTCGCGAGTGCTGAATCGTTCGATTGAATATGTTCAAGTAACGGTTGAATCAATCCAGCAGCAACTATCATTGACTGGAGCAACCCCGGATGTACAACGAGAGTTAGGGAATCTGTTTCGTGCCCTTGGCAATCCTGATGGCATCTATGCAACAGCACGAACACCTGAAGCAATTACACCAACAACATTTGAGCAGTTTGCAATCCATAAACTACTCAAACACATTCTGGCTTAACACGCTAAGTGCTTCAGTGGAATGGCACTGAAACAGATTGGCTAACTCCATAAGAATCTGACAAACCATTGTAAGAATCTGAAAGCAGTCAAGCACTGGAATTCAATACACTTCAGATAGATAGAACAAAGAGAATCTTGCAGGACAACCGTTAAGTTTGCAAGCGAGAGTGTTATGACTCAATATGATTACATTGTGGTCGGCGCAGGTTCGGCTGGCTGCGCGATCGCCAGCGATCACTCATTCGTCTCCGCTACATTCTTCATTCACAATCTGGAATTTATCCTATGACCCACATTCTCCATTTAAATGCGAGCCCGCGTGGCGATCGCTCCATCTATCGCACGCTCTCTAAAGAGTTCATTAACCAGTGGAAAACCACTCATCCCAACGACACCATCACTTACCGTGATATTGGGCATCACCCTGTTCCTTTTGTGAGCGAAGACTGGATCGCGGCTGCATTTACTCCATCCGATCAACATACACCTGAGTTAGCCGCTGCAATTCAAATTTCCGACGAATTGATCGACGAGTTTTTATCAGCCGATCGCTACGTTTTCAGTATCCCCATGTATAACTTCAGCATTCCTGCCAACTTCAAAGCTTATCTTGACCAGATTGTGCGAGCGGGACGTACATTCTCCGTTGATGAAGCAGGTTACAAGGGATTGATTCACAATAAGAAAATGACGATCATTATGGCTCAAGGCGGAGCCTACCCCGAAGGTAGCCCTACTCACTCCTATGATCTACAAACACCCTACTTGCGACTCATTTTTGGGTTTATTGGTATCACGGATGTTGAGTTCGTCTATGCCGATAGCCTTAATCTTGGGGATGAAGCCCGGAATCTGGCGATCGCTAATGCCCAATCTGCTTTAAGAGCAGCGATCGCGCATTAACTATCATCACTTTTTGGGTAGCTAAAGTTTTTGAGGTCATGTGTAATGCAGGATCCACTAGTCGTGGGTACAGATGAAGAAACTCACCAGGTAACCGCCATCATTTCTCACTTCGTTCGATCTGGGCGCGAGCAAGGTTATGAGGAATGGTTGCACGGAATTGCGACGGCTGCTCACCAATTTAAGGGACACTTAGGAGTCAGCGTGATCCGACCCTGTAACCCCACTCATCCTGAATATGTGGCAATTCTCAGATTTGATCATTACAACAACCTCAAAACCTGGCTGGAATCTAGTGTGCGGCAGGAATGGCTGGAGCGGTTACAACCCTTGATTGAAAAGCCTGAAACCATTCAAACTCTAACGGGTCTGGAAACCTGATTTACGCTTCCCAACAAACCCATGAAGGCTCCACCCCCGCGCTACAAAATGGCGATCGTCACATGGCTGGGAGTGTTTTTTACGATATCTATTCTCAATCGTTTTCTAGTACCGCTCCTGGCTGGGCTTCCGGTATTGCTCAGAACGCTGTTGGTTACAGGTCTAACGGTTGTCCTGCTGACCTACGTGATTATGCCGCACCTCACTCAACTCTTTCGCAAATGGCTGTATCCCATTTGATCAAGTACATCTCTTGCACATTTACAGGAGCCTTCCATGTCTTGTCAACACCTGAACGAACTGACGCTAGAGACTATGATTTCAAAAGCCAATTACCCGGTATTCCGCTGTGAGGAATGCCTTCGGGTTGGCGATCGCTGGGTTCACTTGAGAATTTGTCAAACCTGCGGCAAAATGTTGTGCTGCGACTCATCCAAAAATCAGCACGCACGCCGTCATTATGAAGAAAGTGGACATGCGGTGATCAGTTCAGCCGAATTGGGAGAACAATGGCTGTGGTGTTTTGCCGATGAACAGCAGAAGAACTATTGATTAAGCTCCGCTTCCATTCACGAGGAAACCATGATGTCGAATCATCCGACCCCATTCTCAACAGATATTTGGCCGAGTTTACCCCTGGACGCATGGCAAGAGACCTATGCCACCTTGCACATGTGGACTCAAATCATCGGCAAAATCCGACTTGCCCAAACTCCGTGGATTAATCATTCCTGGCATATTCCCCTCTATTTAACCGTTCGGGGACTGACCACTTCCACGATTCCCTATGGCAGTCGCATCTTTCAAATCGACTTTGACTTCATTGATCATGAGTTGCTGATTCAAACCAGCGCAGGGGCAAGACGAGCGATCGCACTCTACCCTCGCTCTGTTGCTGATTTTTATCAGACTGTGATGGAAACGCTCAGAGCACTCGATCTTCACATCACCATTAACACCAAACCAAATGAAGTTCCCAATCCAATTCGATTTGAGCAGGATGAAACCCATGCTGCTTATGATGCGGATTATGCCAATCGATGCTGGCGAGTGCTGCTACAGTCCGATCGGGTCTTTCGAGAATTTCGCTCACATTTTTCCGGCAAGGTTAGTCCGGTTCATTTTTTCTGGGGGAGTTTTGATTTAGCAGTGACTCGCTTTTCGGGGCGATCGGCTCCTGAACATCCAGGAGGGGTGCCAAATCTACCGGATGCAGTGGCGCAAGAAGCCTATTCCCAGGAAGTCAGTAGTGCCGGATTTTGGCCCGGAGCCGGATTATCATATCCAGCGTTTTATTCCTATGCGTACCCAGAACCCGATGGGTTTAAGCAGGCTGAGGTTCGTCCTGATGCTGCATTTTACAATAAAGAGTTGGGCGAGTTTATTTTGCCCTACGACGCTGTCCGTGAGGCAGAATCACCGGATCAGATGTTGTTAGAGTTCTTGCAAAGCACCTACGAAGCTGCCGCCAGGTTAGGCAACTGGAATCAAAAGGAACTTCAGCAGTTGACGTTTAAGTCGCAACTGCATTCCTAAATTGGCGTCTAACTGGCAGATCTTAAGGAAAGTGTCAGAATTAAGACTTAAATGTTGAGCGAAATCCACTGTCTCTGATACTCTGGGGACTAACTTGAAACCGAACTCCCACATCGAGTTGATGCACTGTCCCCACTGCCATTCCTCACTCACGACTCAACTCAAACGCGCCACCAGCCTCGGCTACCCGACGTTCTATTGCCGGGAATGTCTATCGAGCTTCAATGAAGGCACAGGCACGCGGTTCAACTTCCTAGAAGTGTTCACCGATATTGTGTTTCAGGTGTTGATGGGTCGGTTGCGCTACAAGATGATGAGCCTGCGAGATGTCGCAGACTTCTTTCTGCTGCGCGGATGTGAGTTCACGCATGAAACGGTGCGGCATTGGGAAGAGCGATTTGCGCCTCTAGTTACCGAGCAACTGCGGGCAAAGCGCAGGGGTACGATGGGGAGGAACTGGCACGTCGATGAAACCTTCATCCGAGTCAAGGGTCGGTGGTGCTACTTGTATCGAGCGATGGATGAAGACGGCAATTTGGTAAACTCGCTGCTGCGGGAGCAGCGAGACATGGAATCGGCGCAAGTGTTTTTCGAGCAAGCGTTGGAGATGGCGCAAACACCGCCGAATCGAGTCGTGACGGATAGGCTGGCATCCTACCCGCGCGCCATCTCAGAGGTTCTGAGTGAAGCGGTCATCCATGAACCGGGAAGTTGTTTGATAATCCCATTGAGCAAGAGCATCGGGGGATCAAACACCGCTATTATCCGACCCTGGGCTTTGGGGCGTTTGAGTCGGTAGAGCGATTCTGTGGGTTGTGTCGCAAAAACTTATTAAGGACAACCGATCGATATCGTTTGCATTCGCTTAAGCAGCAATTCCAAAGAGTGCTTCAATCAACTTGGCTTGAGAGACACTATTCCCTTGTTTGATTCCTTTCACTTGTCCTTTACGAATGATGTTCATTGCCTCAATCCCTCTCAGGGTTCTTCTCGCACTATTGAACGATTTGAATCCCATCATGGGTCTGGTAATCCGCTTGATATTTCTGTGGTCCTGTTCAACCACGTTATGCAAGTATTTCACTTGCCGTAATTCAGTTGTTTCAGCGAGCGTCTCATCTTCTCTCAACGCTTCCATTGCTACTGGGTAAGCGGCATTCTTATCCACTGTAATCACCCGTGGCATCTGAGTGTGCTGAGCCTTGAGGACTTTACGAAAGAAGCGTGCTGCTGCCTTGCCATCCCGCTTGGCACTCAAATGAAGTCTAGGGTATTCCCTTCTGAATCGACTGCGCGATACAGATATTTCCACACACCCTTAATTTTGATGTAGGTTTCGTCGGTTCTCCAGGAATCATTCGTCGGCTTGAGGTAGGGTCGAATCCGTTTGTCCAGTTCGGGCGCGTACTTCAGTACCCAACGGTTGATCGTCGAGTGGTCAACCTCCACGCCTCGTTCCTGCATCATCTCCTCCAAATCTCGATAGCTCAAGGTGTAGCGACAGTACCACCGGACGTTGAGCAGGATGATTTCGGGCAGAAACTGCCGCCACTTAGATAGAGAAACAGTAGACATCGGAGGGCAAGAAGACAGAACGGGGCTTGTCAAGCTTACCATTGGCTAATTTTTGCGACACAGCCATCAGATGCACCTCGTCTTCAAATGCCCCTTACTCCGCTGCCAAGTGCTGCTGTAATCGCTGCTTGTACTGCCATAAATTTGCCGCTTGCCGCACAAAACTTGACCGACTCAACAAGTTCGGAAACCAACTGTGCCAGTGTCGGCGAAAATAGCTCCAAATTCCTTTATCACTGTCGTAGTGCTGATATTCCCCGGCAATTTCTATCGTCATCACTTCCGCGTCACTCAATCCTGGCTCAAATCCACGTCCTCGAATTGGTGCTGATTTGGTCAGGGTTTTCAGTTGATCGTCTACACAGCAATAGACTGCAATGATGAATTCCTCGATAGAATACATGCGTCTCACCTACTTTTGTTGTTTCTGTATCAAAAGCTGGTAGTCCTACAGAAGTAATGATTTGTTATAGGCGTGAACAAAGTACCAGAT